>NZ_BLTE01000009.1 GCF_013019105.1 Fundidesulfovibrio magnetotacticus | reverse complement strand
GCGGCCAGGGGGACGCCCACCTTCATCCAGTCGAGGAAGGTGATGGTCTGGCCGTACATCTTGTCGATCTGGGCCACCATGATGGTGTTGGGGGGCGTGCCGATGATGGTGCCCAGTCCCCCGATGGACGCGGCGTAGGCCAGCGAAAGCATGAGCCCGATGGCGAAGGGGTTCTGGTGCAGGTCCTTCTCGCCGGTGATCTCGGCGCAGGCCTTGATGATGGCCATGCCGATGGGCATCATCATCACCGTAGTGGCCGTGTTGGAGACCCACATGGAGATGAACGCGGCCGCCACCATGAAGCCCAGGATGATGCGCGAGGGGCTGGTGCCCACCATCTGGATGGTTTTCATGGCGATGCGGTAGTGCAGGTTCCAGCGCTCCATGCACACGGCGATGAAGAAGCCGCCCATGAAAAGATAGATCACGTGGTTGGCGTAGGGCGCAGTCGCCTTGGCGCTGGGCATGATCTGGAAGAAGGGAAAGAGCACGATGGGCAGCATGGCCGTGGCCGGGATGGGGATGGCCTCGGTGATCCACCACGTGGCCATGAGCGCCGTCACGGCTGCGCAGTACATGGCCGGCTGCGTCATCCCCTTGGGCAGGGGCAACATGCAGATCAGCAGGAACAGGACGGGGCCGAGAATCAAGCCTACCAGTTTCATTCTGTCTAACATCATCCTCTCCTTGATGCGTTTGCCGGAAGTTGGTTTGCTCGCGTGCGCCGCGGGTTGGAAACGGCGCAGGGGGCAGTAGTCGGCCGGACGGCGCCTCCTGTGGGTTGAGTGTTGCGAGGCGAGCGCCTGCCGGAAGTCGTCGACGTCCGGCAGGCAGGGCCGCCCGGCCGGGCGCATGGGAGGTTGCGTCCGGCCGGACCGTGGCAGGCTTGCTCCAGAAGGGCGGACCTGTCGTCCGGGGGCGCTGGCCGCCGCGCCCCGGTCCGGTTGTTTCGGGTGGTGCGGGCTTGCGCGCCTCTTGACAATCCGAAGCTTTTTCCTTTTATAAACAGAAGAATTAGATGTAACTTTGTTAGAATCTAACGGGCGGTTTCTAATGAAAGACGAATTTCCACGCGTGGTTCTTGAGATGGTTCAGAACTGTCCGACACCAATGAAGACGATTTCAGAGGAAGTAGGCAAGCCATACTCCACGTTGATGCGTGAACTGGACCCTGGTGACAAAGGGGCTAAGTTGGGAATCGAGCTGTTGATTCCATTGATGAAGGTGTGCAACTCCATCGCGCCGCTGCGCTACATGGCCGGTCATATGGGATACCGCGTCGCGTCCATGCGCGAGATCTCGCCGGACAAATGCTCGTTTCACGAGGAGCTGTTGGACACCTATCAGGCTCTGGTGGAATATCACCGATCCATGATGGAGGATCGGTCTCCTGAGGTGGTCGCGGAATACCGTGAGGTGCTCATCCGCCAGCTCAAGGAGGATTTCGTGGCCTATATGGAGCGCCGCAAGGGGCTCTAGTGTCGCGATTTTGAAAACACGAGGATGTTTTCAGGGTTAAAGTAAATTATTTCAATTGATTGTCTTTGCAGTCCGTATGGACGGACTTTGAGAACGCAACACTGGCAGCCGAGACGCGCCAGGGAATCGATCGGGCTTGTCTTCGCGGCCGCCTGCTGGCACACGGTGGGCATGGCAACCATCTATCTCGCCGGTCCCCTCTTCTGCGGCCCCCGGCAGGCCTGGCATCGCGCCGTGAAGGCCCGCATCGAAACCGAGACCGGGCACGCCGTCATCTGGCCCTTCGAACTCTTCACGCAGGAGGCCATCGAGGCCTGGGGCCAGGACGCCCCGCGCCAGGTGATGACCCATTGCCGCGACGCCCTGGCAGCCTGCTCCCTGGTGGTGGCCCTGCTGGACGGCACGCAGGTGGACGACGGCACGGCCTGGGAGATCGGTTTCGCCCACGCGCGCTGCATCACGGTGCTCGGCGTGCGCACCGACTCGCGCAACGTGGGCGACGTGCCCGGGGCCGTGGTCAATTCCATGATCCATGCAAGCTGCGAGACCATCGTGCGCGGCGTGGACGATCTGGTGGCTCTGCTTCGGAAGTACTGAGCCTCAACAACGACCTCCGGAGGCAACCATGCGTGCGCCCGCCCTGGCCGTTCTTCTCGCGCTCTGTCTGAGCCTTCCCCAGGCCCCCGCAGCCCTCGCCCAGGATTTCTGTTCCGTCCCCGAGTACCCCAAGGCCGAGGCCCGCTTCGTTGTGGACAACGACAACAACCTGCGCCAGTGGGGCGGAGCGGACTACGCCAAGGCCCCGGTGATCGGGAAGCTCGACGCCGGGGACATGGTGCGCCTGCTCTCCCTGGATGGACGCTGGGCGCGCGTGCGCACCCGCGATGGCAAGGAGGGCTGGGTGAACGCCAAGTGCCTGGCCCCCTACGAGACGTTCGTCACCGGCAAGAGCGCGGCCGGGAACTACGAAGGGCTCATCGGCTGCGGCCCCGACGAACGCGTGAAGCTCCTTAAGGTGGACCTCGACGGCGACGGCAGGCCCGAAACCCTGCGCCTGACCTGCGAATCCGGCAACGGCTGTTCCAACTACTTCCTGGACGTGCTCTCGCCCGAGGGCAAGACGCTCTTCGCCGGGCCGCGCGAGGGCCTCTCGTACTTCATCTTCTGCAGCTGCAACGCCGGAGAATATCTGCCCGAAACCTTCTTCGACCTGGACGGCGACGGCCGCAAGGAGATGATCCTGCTCCACCCGCGCAGCGACGTGAGCCCCACCCCCGTGGAGGCGTTCCGCTTCAACGGGAGCGGCTTCGACCACGTGCTCGTCAACAAGGGCTTCTTCGGCTCCAAGGCGGAGCCGGACTTCCTGCGCGCCACGGACTACCCGAAGGACCCCAATTTCGAGCCCTTCCGCTACCTCTACGGGCTCAAGGTGGACGACAAGGGGCGGCTCATCGCCTCCATCGCCGGGCCGGGCGCGGCGGGCGAGGCCGAGGTGCGCTACACCCCCGAGGGGTTCCGCGTGGTGCGCTGGACCGCCCCCTACAAGAAGTGGTGAGCCTCTCGCCCTCGCATGAGACCGCTCCGGTAAAGCCCGGCGGAATCCGCCGTACCCCGGGCGACGCGGCGAAGCCCGGCAAGCTCCTGCATCCCCCCCCGCCGTCGGGGACAAGCCCCATGGACGAACCATGACCCAGCCCCCCGCCGTGCTCGTGAGCGTGATCACCCCCAGCCGGGGAGACCGGCCCGAGGCCCTGGCTCAGGCCGCCGCCAGCCTGGACGCCGCCGTGGCCCGCGCCCAGGCCCTGGGCCTGGCCCTGCCCGGGCAGGTGGAGTGGCTGGTGGGCTTCGACGGCGTGAAGGGTCGGCGGCCCGCCACGTCCACTCCGGCCCGCTTCGTGGACTTCCCCAGGTCCGGCAACTTCGGCAACGCCATCCGGGAAGCGCTCATCAGGCAGGCCCGGGGCTCGCACCTGATGTTCCTGGACGACGACAACGCCTACCTGGAAAACGCCCTGGAGAGCTTCCTCCCGCACCTGGACGCGGAGATGGTCATCGCCCGCGTGGACGTGACCCGGACCTTTCCCGGGCCGGTGATTCCCGTGCGGGGGAACGCGCAGGATGTGGTGCGCCAAGGCAACGTGGACCCCCTGTGCCTGTGCATCTCGCGCGAGCTGGTGGCGGTGCGCTGCCGGGGCTGGGGGGGGGAGGGGGGCTACGAGTCGGACTTCCTGAACATCCGGCGCTACCACCGCCGGGCGCGCTCGGTGCGCCTGCTGGAGGACGTGGTGGGGGTCTACGACGCGGGCCGGGGACTGGACCGGGACGGCATGAACCCCCGCCAGCAGACCCGGGAGCAGGGCGGCTAGGGTTGCGCCCTCAAAATCCAGTCGTACGGATTGTCGGGGCAAACAACCAGAATCATTGATTGACGTCGTGATGAAATGTTCATGTTTTTCACGGTCGCGGCACTCGTCTTGAGTCTTGCGGCTCTTCCCAGCCAGCCATCACGGCGTCCTCCGGCGGGACGAGTTCGGTCCAGAGGGGCAGGGTCTCGTGGAGGCGGTAGGTCTTCTTGAGGTCGCGCAGGCGGGCGTGCCAGTGGTGCAGGTCCTTCTCGATGCGCCCGGTCTCGCCCGCAGCCCCTTTTCCCGCTTTCGCCGGATCGTTCCAGTCGCGCAGCATGCGCTTGAGCCGGTTCTCCTCCAGGATGCGCTTGAGCCGCGCCGCCGTGACCGCCGGGGCGCGGTGCGGGAAGTGGTGCACCACCAGGGAACTCTCCGGCTCCGGGAGCGGGCAGGCGTCGCTGGCGAAGATGTGGTAGCCGGGCCCCGTGTAGAGGGGCGGGGCGTCCCGGTCGAAGCGCAGGAGCTGGTGTTTCAGGTGCCCGGCGGGGCAGTGGGCCACGGGGTCGGGCCGGGCGCGGGGGTAGCGGGCCACGGGGTTGGTCCCGGGTGCGAAGGCCCCGGCGTCCGGGGCGTGCTCCAGCACGCGGGAGCCCACCACCCGGTAGTTCCCCGGCAGCTCTTCCAGGTAGCCGCGCACCGTCCTGCCGCCCGGGCCGTGGGGGAATTCGTCGGCGTCCGTGAAGAGCCACCAGACGTGCTCCAGGCCGCTTCGCGCGCTCACCTCGGCCATGCAGCGGTTGGCCAGGAGCACCTTGGCGCTCTCCTCGAAGAAGCGCTCGGCGTGGGTGCTGAAGAGCTGTGCCCCCTGGGCCTGGGCGAGGGCCGCAGTGGCGTCGTCGCTGGCGTGGTCCACCAGGAACACGCGGTCGCAGCCCTGGAGGAAGAGGTTGCGCACCGAGGCCTCGATGATGTCCGCTTCGTTCCAGACGTAGAGGAATCCGTAAAGGGCGAAACCCTCCAGAGGCGGACCCGAGAGCCGGGCCGTGCGCACCATGCCTTCGTTGAGCGCGGACACGGACCGCCTCAGGGCGCGGGGGCGTGGAGCCCGGCCAGCAGACTCTCCAGAGCGGGGTTGGGGCCGTTCTGGGCCAGGAGGTCCTCCAGGAGCGCGGCCATGGCCGCGCGCTGGCCAAGGCGCTCCAGGGCCGCCAGGTAGACCATCTGGGGGGCGGCGTCGCCCGGCGGCAGGGCTTTCGCCAGACGCTGCCGCTCAGCCTGGGCCTTGCGCAGTTCCTCCTTGCCCGCGCGGTCCAGGGGGGCGTCCTGGGGCGCGGGGGCCGCCGCGCCGCGCACGGTCAGCTGCCCGGCCACCAGCTCGCCCTGGGTGGAGAGCACCGGCGAATCCTTGATGGCCCCGGCGTCCAGGCCCAGGCTCGTGACCACAGGGGCGCGCCCCGTCGCCTCCCGGGCCGAGGCGGTCTCGATGGCCAGCTCGGCCGGCCCGGTCCACTCCTCGGCGCGGTTCTGGGCCAGGTAGCTCAGGCGCAGCCGCGACCCGGCGGGCAGTTCCACGCGGTCGCCGGGCAGGAGCTTGCGGAAGGTGGTCATCTCCAGGCGCTTGCCGGGCTGACGGGTCAGGGCGGCCTGTCCCTCCAGGGCCGAGACCATGCAGACCGTCTGGGCCATGGCCGTCCCCGGCAGGAGCGTCAGGAGCCCCGCCAGCGCCAGGAGCGCGATGCGGCGCGATGCCTTCATGATGTCCTGCCTCCTTTCCCTTTGGCGGACGTTGACGCGGCGGCGCGTTCGGCGCGCGTCATGCGCATGCCGCTCACGCTGGTGAACACCATCCCGAGCCCCGTGACAAGCCCCGCCACGGGAAAGAGCCAGCCGCACAGGAAGAGTGCGAAGCCCAGACCCCACGCCGCGACGACCAGCCCGGCGCGAACCCCCTTGCGCCCCAGCGCCCCCGCCCTGTCGCAGGCCATGGCCCCGGCCGTCAGGAAGGGCAGCCAACAAAGCCCGGCCGCCCACAGGGGCACGAAGGCCATGCGGCCGGGATGCAGGATGGTCTCGGCGATGTTGGCGTGGATTTCCGCGCCGGTCATGTCGCGGTGGCCCAGCCAGAGGAAGTTCCGGGAGTAGGGGGTGGGCAGGCGGTCGCCCGCGCCCTCGAACTCGGCGCCCACGAAGGCGATGCGTCCGGCAACGAGGCGTTTCTCCTCCGGGGTGAGCCCCCGGGGACGGGTGAGCGCCGCCAGGGAGAGCCGGGGCACGGTCCCCGGCGGACCGCACCAGGCCACGGGCGCGGGCTCGCTCCAGTTCGGGGCCCGGAGCGCCGGGAGGTTCTCGTGGTTCCCGGCGGTGCGCACGGCCAGGGCGGCCAGGGTCCACCACGGGTGCGGGGTTTCCCAGCCCGGGGGGAGGGGCTGGCCCTCCGGTGCGGCGCGCAGGCCCTCGTGGGCGGCCACCATGCGGCGCACGGCGTTGTCGGGGTCTCGCAGAAGGTTGGTGAGGCCCAGGCTCGCGAGCTTGCCGGGCAGAGCGTCCATGTATTCCCTTGCCGGGAAGGGCACGGGAAGTTCGCCCCGGCCGCGCACGGGCCGCACGGCCAGGAGCACGCGGCCTCCGGCCAGGGCCTGGTCGAAGGTCTGGTCGTAGTCGAGCAGGGCGTCGGGGACTTGATCCGTCCCCAGGGTGCGCAGCCACTGCTCGGGGGTGATGCCCAGGTGCACGTCCAGGGCCGTGCAGGCGGCCCCGGCCTCGCGCAGGCGCTCGATGGCCAGGGCGTAGTGGGGGCCGAAGAAGGCCAGGGGTGTGTCCGGGAAGGCCGCCAGGGCCTCGGCGTCCAGGGCCACGATGAGCGTGGAGGAGGGCTCGTGGCGCTTGCCGGTGAGCAGGTGGTGCACGTCCCAGCACCAGCGGTCCAGGTTGCCCAGCAGGCCCAAGCCCGTCCCGGCCAGGGTTGCGGCCAGGGTGAGGCAGACCACGGCGGTCAGGGACAGAACGCGGCGCTTGTCCAAGGGGGCTCCTGCGCTTGGGGTGCTCGGCGCTGCGGCGCGGGGCGGCCCGGCCGTCCATGGACTTCTAGCGCCAGACGCCGGGCGAGTCCATGGCCGGGAGTTGCCTCAAGGCCGGACGGTCCTGTATGCTGAAGGCAGAATCAATGCATCAAGGAGCCGACATGAGCAAATTTCTTTTCGTGTTGTCGCGTGGGCCGGAAGACGTCACCCGCTCCGTGCGCGCCTTCTTCCTGGCCAAGGTGGCGGCCAATAAGGGACACGAGGTGACGGTGTTCCTGCTGGACGAGGCCGTCTACTGGACCAACCTGGGCATGGCCGAAAAGGTGCGCATCCCCACCGGGGACGCCCTCATCGACCAGATCAAGGAACTCAGGGCAAAAAACGTGCGCTTCCTGGTGTGCAAGCCCTGCGCGGACGTCCGCCTGATCCACGAAGACGACCTGCCCGCTGGGTTCGAGATCAGCACCGCCGCGGTGCTCATCGACATGGCCGACGAAGCCAAGGTCTTCAGCTTCTGATCCGCACGGGCCGGGGGGCGGAGACCCCCCGGCCTCCCCCCCGACCTTGACACCCCGGCCCGTCTCGGGGATTCTTGAAAGATCATGGAACGTGTGGTCACAGCCCTGCTGGTCATCGCCACGGGCCTGCTCTCGGGCTGGGGGATGAAGCAGCTTGCGGATTCCGGGAGGTGGCGCAACCCCCCGGACCTGCCCAGGCTGCGGCTCCTGCTGCAGAAGATCGCGCTGTTCTTCCTGCTGCCCGTCACCTACTGCGGGGCCTTCTGGAACCTGGACCTCTCGGTGAGTGGCATCTGGAGCCTGCCCGCCGTGGGCGTCTTCGCCTTCGTCAGCGGCGGCGCGCTGGCCCTCGCGGCCGGAAAGGCCATGGGCCTTGCGCGCCGCGAGAGGGGGGCCTTCTTCTGCTGCGGCCTCTTCACCAACGTGGGGGCCGTGGGGGCGCTGGTGTGCCACCAGTTGCTGGGCGAGGAAGGGTTCGCCATGGTCCCCGCCTACAAGCTCCTGGAGGAAGTGCTCTATTTCGGGGTGGGCTTCCCCGTGGCGCGCTCCTTCACCGGGCCGGGCCAGGGCGGGCTGGCCGCCGGGCTCAAGCGCGTCGCCACGGACCCCTTCATCCTCTGCGCCCTGGGCGGGATGGCGGCGGGCGCGGCCCTGCGCCTGGCCGGGTTCCAACGCCCGGCGGCCTACGTCACGGTGAACGCCGTGCTGGTGCCCCTGGCCTCGTTCTGCATGCTGGTGGCCATCGGCCTGGCGCTGCGTGTGAAAAGGCTCGCGGCCTACCCGGGGCCGTGCGCGGCCACCCTGGCCATCCGGTTCCTGGCCGTGCCGGTGCTGGCCACCACGGCGGCCTGGCTCCTGGGCTACGGGCGCATCCTGGGGGGCGTGCCCCTCAAGGTGGTGATGATCCTCTCCTGCATGCCCGTGGCCTTCCTGGCCCTCATCCCTCCCTCGCTCTACGACCTGGACGTGGACCTGACCAACGCCTGCTGGTTCGCCAGCATCCTCTTCACCGGGGTGTCCATTCCCCTGCTGGCCCTGGCCGTGCGGGCCTTCTGAGACCCTGCCGCGCGGGCGGCCAGGGTATTTTCCTTTTGATTACCGACGCGTTTCTGTTACGATCCAGCCATTCTGCCCACCGGGTCCGCCAACAAAGAGATGGTGCCATGGCCAGCGTGACGCTCAAGGACATCGTCAAGACCTTCAAGACCACCACCGTGGTCGATCGCCTGAACATCGAGATACAAGACCGCGAGTTCGCGGTGCTGGTGGGGCCCTCGGGCTGCGGCAAGACCACGGCGCTGCGCATGATCGCCGGGCTCGAACAGCCCACCTCGGGGGATATCCTCATAGGCGATCGGGTGGTCAACGACGTGCCCCCCAAGGACCGCGACATCGCCATGGTCTTCCAGAACTACGCCCTCTACCCGCACATGAACGTGCGCGAGAACCTGGGCTTCGGCCTGAAGATGCGCAAGTTCCCCAAGCCGGAGATCGACCGGCGCGTGGAGGAGGCCGCGGACATCCTGGGCATCCAGGGGCTTTTGGAGCGCAAGCCCCGCGAACTTTCCGGCGGCCAGCGTCAGCGCGTGGCCGTGGGCCGGGCCATCGTGCGCAAGCCCGCCGTGTTTCTCTTCGACGAACCCCTCTCCAACCTCGACGCCAAGCTGCGCGTGGCCATGCGCGCCGAGATCAGCAGGCTCCACCAGCGCATGGACGCCACCACCATCTACGTCACCCACGACCAGGTGGAGGCCATGACCATGGCCCACCGCATCTACGTGATGAAAAGCGGCACGCTCCAGCAGCAGGGCGCGCCCATGGACATCTACCGCCATCCGGCCAACCGCTTCGTGGCCTCCTTCATCGGTTCCCCGGCCATGAACTTCGCCGAGGGCGTGGTGGAGAACCGCGACGGACGCCCGGTTCTCAACGCCGGGGCCTTCCGCGTGGACCTGCCCGAGGCCCTGCGCGAAGCCCTGGCTCCCTACGCCGGGAAACCCCTGGTCTTCGGCATCCGCCCGGAAGACTTCACCCTGGCCGAGTCCGGCCAGGCCCTGGGCGGCGATCGCATCAGCGCAACGGCCGACGTGGTGGAGCAGCTGGGTTCGGAGGTCCTGCTGCATCTGAGCGCCGGAGAGCACCGCCTGGTGGCCCGGCTGGACGTTCCCCCGACCCCCATCGTCGCGGGCAGCGGCGTCACGGTGCGCCTGGACGCCTCCAGGGCGCGCCTCTTCGACCCAGGGACCGGGCTTTCGGTAGGTTAGGAAAACGGTCCGCGTCGCGGGCCAAACAGGGAGAGTCGCATGAGAAGCAAATCGGTGTTTCTTGCGTTGGCGGCCTTGCTTGCCTTGGGCATGTCCTGGTCCGACGCCAGGGCCGAGGTGAACTGGAAGCAGTTCCAGGGCACGGAAATCCGCGTCATGATGAACAAGCACCCCTTCACCACCTACATCGAACCGAAACTGGCCGAGTTCGAACAGCTCACGGGCATCAAGGTGGTGATGGAGTCCTTCCCGGAGGACCAGTTCCGCAACAAGCGCACCATCGAGCTCAACTCCGGCGGCAAGCTGGACGGCTTCATGATCATGGCCACCCAGGACGACCTCTACTACTGGAAGGCCGGGTGGCTCCTCCCCCTGGACGACTTCGTGAAGGACCCCGCCCTCACCGACGCCAGCTGGGACCAGAAGGACTTCTTCCCGCTGTTCATGAAGGCCAACACCATCGACGGCAAGCTCTTCGGCGTGGTGTTCAATGCCGAGACCTCGCTCCTGTCCTACCGCAAGGACCTCTTCGAGCAGAACAAGATCAAGGTTCCCGCCACCATGAAGGAGTTCGAGGACGCGGCCAAGTTCTTCCACGGCAAGGAGATGGACGGCAAGAAGATGGTGGGCGTCACCCTGCGCGGCAAGGGCGCGGCGGCCACCTCCCAGTGGAGCGACTTCATGTTCACCTTCGGCGGCAACTGGATGGAGAAGGGCAAATCCTTCCTGAACTCCCCCCAGGACATCGCCGCCTTCAAATTCTATGGCGACATGCTGCGCAACTACGGCCCCGAGGGCGCCACCATGCTCCATTGGGCTGAGAGCACGCAGCTCTTCATGGAAGGCAAGGCGGCCATGATCTACGACGCCAACGTCTTCAAGTCGCTCTATGAAAACCCCAAGGATTCCAAAGTGGCCGGCAAGGTCGGCTACGCGGTGATCCCGGCCGGACCGGCGGGCAGCATCCCCCATCTCTCCAACTGGAGCCTGTGCATCAACAAGAACGCCCCGGCCAAGCAGCAGAAGGCCACATGGCTCTTCATCCAGTGGGCCACCAACAAGCAGAACGCCGTGAAGGCCCTGCTGGCGGGCGTGCCCGCCGGGCGCGCCTCCGCCTGGGATTCCCCCGAGTACAAGGCGGGCGACAAGAACCCCGACTGGACCGCCAGCGTGAAGAAGTCCTACGAAACGGGCAACCCGCAGTGGAACCCGCCCGTGCTCAACGTGCCCGAAATCCGCGACATCGTTGGACAGGTGATCGTGGACGCCATCCAGGGCAAGGACGTGAAGGCCTCGGCGGACAAGGCCGCGGAACTCATGAACAAGAAGATGGAACTGCCGTAGACCGGGCAGGAACAGGCGGAAACCCGCGTCGCCGCCCGCCTGGGGCGGCGGCGCATCCGTACGGCGACAGGCCCGGCTGCGCGCGGGCCACGTCCGGCGCGGCGGTCAGGCACACGCCCCCGGGCGTTTCAGACGGCAACCGGCCCGGTTGCGCGTTGGTCATGTACGGCGCGGGGACCAGGCACAAGAACCCCGGGCGCAGCCAGTCCGGCAGCTTCCGGCCGACTGCGCGCCGGGCCAGGAAAACCAAGGCGGCAGACCATGCGACGCATCGCCCAAGCCCTCTCCGACTTCATCGACCGGCGTCAGTCCTGGGTGTTTCCGGCCCCGGCGGTGATCGTGCTCCTGCTCATCGTGGTCTTCCCCATCGCCTTCAACCTCTACCTGGCCTTCACCAAATGGACCATCGGACTCGGGCAGCCGCGCTTCATCGGCTTGGACAACTTCGTGGACCTGCTCACCGACGAGCGCGTCCTCAACGGAACCGTGGTGATGATCGCCTTCAGCGGCCTGAGCCTCGCCCTGGAGATGGGCCTGGGCCTGATGATCGCCCTGTACTTCAACCGGGAGTTCAAGGGCAGCGAGGCCGTGCAGGCCATCTACATTTTTCCTTTCGCGGCCACGCCGGTGGCCGTGGCGCTCATCTGGCGCATCATGCTCAACCCCGAGGTGGGCGTGCTCAACTACCTGCTGCGCCTGGTGGGCCTGCCCGGCAGCCTGTGGGTTTCGAGCGAGCACACGGTGATCCTCTCGCTGGTGATGGTGGACGTGTGGAAATGGACCCCCATGATCACCCTCATCGTGCTGGCGGGGCTCAAGTCGCTGCCGCACGACCCCTACGAGGCCGCGCGCATCGACGGGGCCAACGCGCTGCAGATCTTCTGGCACATCACCCTGCCCATGATCCGCCCGGTGCTCATCGCCGCGCTCATGCTGCGCTCCCTGGACAACCTCAAGGAATTCGACATGATCTACACCATCACCCAGGGAGGCCCGGGCATCGCCTCCGAGACGCTCTACCTCTATTCCTACACGGTGGGCTTCCAGTTCTTCAAGGCGGGCTACGGCTCGGCCCTGATGGTGGTGGTGTTCCTCATCGTCCTGGTGTTCAACGTGGTCATGAACAGGCTCAGGCTGGCCAAATGACGGCCCGGACCGGGAGGGGAGCGCCATGAGCGTCGCGGTCAAGAGGATCAAGAGCGTCCTGTTCTACTCGGGCGCGGTGGCCCTGTGCGCGCCGCCGCTCTTTGTGTTCGCCTGGATGATCATGACCGGGCTCAAGACCGGCTCGCAGAACATCGCCTATCCGCCGGAATTCTTCTTCACGCCCACCCTGGAAAACTTCCGGGCCGTCTTCCAGCAGCACGATTTCTTCCATTTCCTGATGAACAGCGTGATCATCGCCACCCTGGCCACCGGGCTCTCGCTGGTGCTGGGGCTTCCGGCCGCCTATTCCATCGCCAAGTACAAGCAGGGGCGCATCGGGCTGATCATCCTCCTGGCCAGAATGACCCCCTTCGTCAGCTACCTTCTTCCGTGGTACATCATCTTCCGCTCAATGGGGCTCATCGACACCTACACGGCCCTGACCGTCACGCACCTGATCATCACCCTGCCCATGGTCACCTGGCTCATGATCTCCTTCTTCGAGAGCGTGCCCGCCGAACTGGAAGACGCGGCCATGATCGATGGCTGCACCCGTCTGCGCACCTTCCTGACCATCGTGCTGCCCCTGGTGCGCAACGGCATAGCCACCTCGGCCATCATGGCCTTCATCTTCTCCTGGAACCAGTTCCTCTTCTCGCTCATCCTCTCCGGCCCCAGGACCAAGACCGTGCCCGTGGCCGTCTACAACTTCATCTCCTACGGCAAGATCGACTGGGCGGGCATCGGCGCGGCCGCGACGCTCATCGTGCTGCCGGTGTCCGTGTTCGCCTTCTTCGTGCGCAAGTCCATCGTGCAGGGCCTGACCATGGGGGCCATGAAGGACTGACGCCCGCAATCCGGGGAGCGTCCACGACGTTCGACGCCCGGCGCGGGAGCGCGCGCTCCCGGCCGGGCGTTTCCGCGTTCTTGCGTGCGGGCGCTCACCATTGGGCGTGGAACACGCCCTCCTTGTCCAGGCGCTTGAAGGTGTGCGCGCCGAAGAGGTCGCGCTGGGCCTGGATGAGGTTGGCGGGCAGGTGTTCGGAGCGGAAGCCGTCGTAGTAGGCGAGGCTGGCGCACAGGGCCGGGGCGGGGATGCCCGAGGCGATGGCCACGCCCGCCAGCCTGCGCAGCGCGGGCAGGCGGCGGCCCACTTCGTTGGTGAACACCGGGGCCTCCAGGAGGTTTTCCAGGGCGGGGTCGGCCTTGAAGGCGGCGGTCACGTCGTCCAGGAAATCCGCGCGGATGATGCAACCGGCCCGCCAGACCTTGGCGGCCTGTCCCAGGTCCAGCCCGAAGCCGTAGACCTTGTCGGCCTCGGCCAGCAGGGCGAAACCCTGGGCGTAGGAGCAGACCTTGGCGGCGTAGAGGGCCTGCTCTGCGTCGCGCACCAGGTCCGCGACGTTCACGGCGGGGGGCTCGCAGCCGCCCTGGAGGATGCGCGAGGCGCGCACGCGCTGCTCCTTGAGGGACGAAAGACCGCGCGCCTCCACGGCGGAGGTGAGCGTGGGGATGGGTATGCCCAGCTCCAGGGCGCTCTCGGCCGTCCAGCGGCCCGTGCCCTTCTGTCCGGCCGCATCCAGGATCACGTCCACAAGGGGTTTGGAGGTCTCTTCGTCGATGCGCGAGAGGGCCTGGGCGGTGATCTCCACCAGGTAGGAGGCCAGCGGCCCCTTGTTCCACTCGCTGAAGACGCGCGCCTGGGCGGCGGCGTCCAGGCCGCCCGCGCGGCCCAGGATGTCGTAGACCTCCGCGATGAGCTGCATGTCGCCGTATTCGATGCCGTTGTGCACCATCTTCACATAGTGCCCTGCTCCGCCGTTGCCCATCCAGGCCACGCAGGGCTCGTCTCCGCCGGGCCCGGCTTTGGCGGAGATGGCCGTGAGGATGGGCTCCATGAAGGGCCAGGCCTCGGGCTCGCCGCCGGGCATGATGCTCGGCCCGTGGAGCGCGCCCTCCTCGCCGCCGGAGACGCCCACGCCCAGGTAGCGGATGCCCTTGGCGGCCAGTTCCCGGGTGCGGCGCACGGTGTCGGGGAAGTGGGAGTTGCCGCCGTCCACGAGGATGTCGCCGGGGGAGAGAAGGGGTACGAATTCGTCGATCACCTGGTCCACGGGCGAACCCGCCTTGACCATGAGGAAGATCTTGCGCGGGCTGGAGAGCATGCCCACGGCCTCGGCCGGGCTGAAGGCGGCCTTGAGCCCGGCCTTGTTCCCGGCGCGGTCCATGAACTCGCGGGTGGTGGATTCGGTGCGGTTGAAGACGGCCGCGGAAAAACCGCGGCTGGCCATGTTCAGGGCCAGGTTCTGGCCCATGACGGCCAGTCCCACCAGGGCGATGTCGCAGGTGCTCACGATGAGGGCTCCTTTGGGTTGGCGATGATGCGTTCGTGGTGTGCGCGCCGGCGCTCCAGGGTGTCGTTGTGATGGTCGCGGGCCGCCGGGTCCTGCCGGGGAGAGCCGTCGGACGGCGCGGGCCGGGTGGCCCTTGGCGTCTCGAACGGTTGGGTGACCATGCAGCCCGCCTTGCGGAGTCGTTAGACCTCTGTGGCATCAGGGTCCGATCCGGTCAAGCGTTCTTGCCGACTTCCGCGCACCGTGTGCGGGGCAGGCGGCGTCTGGAAACGGCCTGGGGCGGACGGCCAGACGCGCCGGGTCTGAACGCCGCTACGCCTTGACAGCCGTCATGACAGACGCCAAGTAGAAGACGCTGGGCATCCGGCCGTCGCCATTGCGTGCGTCGGCCCGGCCCTCCGATCTTCCCTCCATGACCACACCGGCCTGCACCGCTTGAAGCAAGGAGCGCGACGATGTCTCACGAAATCCCTGATGTCCCTGGAGATGCTGAGCACGTCGGCTGCAACGGGGCGGAATCGCTCGTCGCCACGCTCGTCGGGAGCGGCGTCGAGGTCTGCTTCGCCAATCCGGGGACTTCCGAAATGCACTTCGTCCGCGCCCTGGACCGCATCGAGGGCATGCGGCCGGTACTCTGCCTCTTCGAGGGCGTGGCCACGGGCGCGGCGGACGGCTACGCCCGCATGACGGGCAACCCGGCCTGCACGCTGCTCCACCTCGGGCCGGGCTTCACCAACGGCATGGCCAACATCCACAACGCGCGCCGCGCCCAGTCGCCCATGGTGAACATCGTGGGCGACCACGCCACCAACCACGAACGCTACGACGCCCCCCTGAACGCCGACCTGATGGGCTACGCGGAGGCCATCTCCCACTGGGTGCGCCGCTCGCGGAGCCCCCGGACCGTGGCCGCCGACGCCGCCCGCGCCGTGCAGGCCGCGCGCCAGCCGCCCGGACAGACCGCCACCCTGATCCTGCCCGCCGACACAGCCTGGCTTCCGGCGGAGCGTCCATCCCCCAGGCTGGACCCCGCTCCGCCGGGGACAGTCTCCGGGGATGCCGTGGACGCCGCCGCGCGCGCGCTGGCAAGCGGCCGCAGGACCGCCATGCTCCTGCGCGGGAACGTGCTCCACGGCCAGGGGCTCCGGCATGCGGCGCGCATCGCCGCAGCCACGGGCTGCGCGCTGTTCTGCGACACCTTCACCCCGCGCCTGCGCTCCGGTGCCGGGTCGCCCGGGGTCACGCCGCTGCCGTACCGGGGCAGGGCCATCCTGGAGCGCCTCGGGGCGTTCGAACAACTGCTGCTCGTGGGCGCGAGGCCTCCGGTCGCCTTTTTCGCCTACCCGGACCAGGAAGGCTGGCTGACCCCGCCCGGGTGCGCCCTGCTCACGCTCTCCCATCCCCACGAGGACGGCCCGGCGGCCCTGGCGGCCCTGGCCGAAGCCGTCGGCGCGCCCCGGAAGGGCTTGGCCGTACCTTTCGATCCGCCCTCCCAGCCGCCGCAGGGGCCGCTCACGGCCGAGGGTGTCCTGCGCGTCGTGGCGGCGCTCCTGCCGGAGGAGGCCATCGTGACCGACGAGGGCATCACCTCCACGCTGCCGCACGTGCCGCTTCTCGCCAGGTCCGCGCCGCACGACTATCTTCCGGTCACGGGCGGCTCCATCGGGAACATCCTGCCCCTGGGCACGGGCGCTGCCATCGCCGCGCCGGATCGCAAGGTGGTCTGTCTGGAGGGCGACGGCAGCGCCATGTACACCCTCCAGGCCCTCTGGACCCAGGCCCGGGAACGGCTCGACGTGGTCACGGTGCTCTACGCCAACAGGTCCTACGCGGTGCTCAACCAGGAATTGGAGCTCGTCCAGGCCGCGTCGGGCGGGGAACGGGCGCGGTCCCTCCTGGACCTGGGCAACCCGGATCTCGACTGGGTCCGGCTGTCCGAGGGCATGGGCGTCCAGGCGGTGCGCGCGCGCACCGTCCGGGAGTTCGCCGATGCCTTCGCGCGGGCGATGAACACCCGTGGTCCGAGCCTCATCGAGGCCGTCATCGTGTAGGGCCTTAGGGGCGGACCCCCCGCCGGTCTCCGGCGGGCCGACTCAGTCGTAACGGTAGCGGGCGAGTTCCGTGGGCATGCGCGCCATTAGCGGGGGATGAGCGCGCCTCGCCCGGCGATTCGCCCTGGACGCGGCGGCCTTCCGTGACCATACTCCCCCCATGCCGCGCACGCCCATTCCCCAGCCGCAGTTTTTGCCCATGTCCCGCGCCGAGATGGACCGCCTCGGATGGGACGCCCTCGACGTGCTCCTGGTCACGGGCGACGCCTACGTGGACCATCCCTCCTTCGGGGCGGCGCTTCTCGGGCGCTGGCTCACGGCCCACGGCTTCCGCACGGGCATCGCGGCCCAGCCCCGCTGGGACGACCCGGACGCCGTGGCGGCCATGGGCCGTCCGCGCCTCTTCGCGGGGGTCACGGCCGGGGCGCTGGATTCCATGCTCGCCCACTACACCGCTTTCCGCCGCAAGCGCTCCGAGGACGCCTACACCCCGGGGGGCAAGGCCGGGGCGCGGCCCAACAGGGCCTCCATCGTCTACGCCAACCTCGTTCGCCGGGCCTGTCCCGGGCTCCCCGTGGTGCTGGGCGGCATCGAGGCCTCCCTGCGCCGCGTGAGCCACTACGACTTCTGGTCCGACTCCCTGCGCCGCTCCATCGTCCTGGACGCCAAGGCCGACGCCGTGCTCTACGGCATGGCCGAACATTCCCTGCTGGCCTTGGCCGAGGCCCTGGAGCAGGGCGAGGACATCGCCGCCGCGCTCTGGGACATCCCCGGCGCGGCCTTCGCCGTGCCCGGCTCCGCATCCCTGGAGGACGCCCTCGAACTGCCCTCCCACGAGTCCATCGAGGCCGAGCCTGCCCAGTTGGTGAAGGCCACGCTCCTCCTGGAGCGCCACGTGCACCAGAACCGGCGCGCGGCCTGCCAGCGAAGCGGCGAGCGCATGGTGGTGCTCACCGCGCCGGGCGAGGGCCTGGAGGCCGAGGCCCTGGACGCCCTGTACACCCTGCCGTTCACCCGCCGGGCGCACCCCTCCTACGACAAGCCCGTCCCGGCGGAGGCCATGATGGCCGGGAGCCTGAACATCCACCGGGGCTGCGCGGGGGGGTGTTCGTTCTGCACCCTGGCCCTGCACCAGGGGCGGCGCATCCGCTCCAGGAGCGCGCGCTCCGTGCTGGAGGAGGCCCGCGCCCTGGCCGGGACCAGAGGATTCAACGGCAGCGTGAGCGACGTGGGCGGCCCCAGCGCCAACATGTGGGGCGCGGCCTGCACGGGCGACATGGCCTCCTGCGCGCGCTCAAGCTGCCTGACCCCCAGGCTCTGCCGTCATTTCAGCGCCCGGCAGAGGGATTTCGTGTCGCTGCTGCGCAGCGTCTCCGCCGTGCCGGGGGTGCGCCACGTGCGCGTGGCCAGCGGCTGGCGCATGGACCTGGGGTTGGCCGACCCCGAGGCCCTGGGGGCCATGGTGCGCGAGTTCACCGGTGGCCAGGCCAAGGTGGCCCCGGAGCACCGCGCGGGCCACGTGCTCAGGCTCATGCGCAAACCCGCCTTCGAGACCTTCGAGCGCTTCCTGAAGCTCTTCGAGCGCGAGTCCGCGCGAGCGGGCAAGGAGCAGTACGTGGTGCCCTACCTCATGAGCGCCTTCCCCGGCTGCACCGTGCGCGACATGCAGGAACTTGCCGCCTGGCTGGGCGGGCGCGGCTGGAGGCCCGATCAGGTGCAGTGTTTCATCCCCCTGCCGGGCACTGCGGCGGCGGCCATGTACTACGCGGGGGTGGATCTGGAGGGCAGGCCCATCCCCGTTGCCCGCGGCGACGCCGAGCGCCGCGCCCAGCACGACATCCTGGCCGGGCAGGGCGGGGCGGAACACGCAGCGCGCCGGGAGGCCATCCGCAAGCCCGCCGGAGCGGCCAGGGCCGGCGGCCCAAGGGGCGACTCCCCATCGCGCCCCGGCGGCAGGTCTCCGGGACAGACGGGACGCGGGGCCGGTCGCAACTCCGGTCGCAACTCCGGGCGCGGCCGCAAGGGCTGAACGCTCCGTCGCGCCCCGGCGGCGTGGATGATCTCCACTTTGCGCAAGCCTTTTGAGCCGCTGGCGATTGCGCGATGGGGCGATTCCCGCTAGGCCGTGCTGTCGCCGCGCGCGCGGGCGTAGGGCGGCAACGTCGCGCTGGAGGTTTCGCATGTCCCGGGAGCCCGAATCGATCAAGTCGGCAGCCGTGCCGGGGAATACCGACGCCGAGGCGGTGCTTTGCGGCGCGGCGGCGGCCGTGGTGTTGGCGTCCGCCGCCTGGGACGCCCTTACGGGCGGGGAGCTCGCCGCCTCGCGCTACGGAACGGCCGCCCTGGCCATGCTCCTGCTGGCCTACGGCCACGCGAGCGCCCTCATGCTGGAACACGCCGCCGGGCAGGACGGCCTGCGGCGCTTCTATCTGGCGTGGGCCGTGCGCGTCTTCCCGCTCCATGCGCTGGCCCTGGCCGCATGGGCCGTGCTGGAGGGCCGGATGCCCGACGGCTGGGCCTGGGCGGGGCTGCGCTCCCCGTTCTGGATCGTTGAGGCCCTCGTCCCCTGCGTGGCGCTGGCCCCGGCGTTCCAGGCGTTGCGCCGCCGCTTCGGGCAGGAGGGCTTCGCCGGGGGGCTCCTGATGGGGACGGCCCTTGTCAATGCCGTGGCCTGGCAACTGCCCGAGACCTGGAGGACCGTCGCCTTTTCCGACCTCTTCGCCTTCCGGGGCGTTGTGCTGGGACAACTGGCCGTGTTCGCGGCCGGGATGCTCCTGCCGGAGCTGGCCCGGCGCATGGCGAGTACGGGCGCGACGGCGCGGGGCATCACCCCGGCGCGGCGGGTGCAGGCCCTGGCGGCCTATGTGGTGATCCTCTTCCTTCTGGGCGAACGCAAGGGCGGCTTCTCCGATGTGCTGGGCGCGGCGGGGATCTTCCTCTTCTCCATGGCCTTCGCCGCCGCGCTGCTGGCCGGGCGAGCGGGCTTTCCAGCGCCCCGCGCCCTGGCGGCCCTGGGCCGGGGGGCGCTGGCCCTCTGCCTCTTCGTGCCGCTCGCGTTCCAGGCTCTCCCGGCGCTGGGAGTGGTCCCAGGTTCCTCGCAAAGCGCGCTCGCGGCAGCCGTGGCGCTGCTGGTCTGCCTCTCCCTGTGCCTGCCGGCCGGGCGAGGGCTGGAGCGCCTGGCCCGGGCGACGGGCATGCCCGGCAACGTCCCTGGATAGGAACGGCAACTTTCGCGTTGCCTTTCCGTGCTGAAGTGGTAGGGGTGTTAAAGATTCGCGTCCCGACGCCATCCTTCCAAGCCACCGCAACACCAGGAGAACGCGCATGCGCCCCACGAATTCCCTTCCGGTCCTGAGCGACGAATCGGGTGAGGTTGTCGGTTCCATCGCGGCCCGGCCCGGGCTGGTCACCGATCTGGGCGTCATCTCCCGCGTGGACGTGGGGGGCCTGGTGGCCGTGGACGGGGCAGGCGTCACGGCGCTTTTGCGCGGTGCGATGCCCTGGGTTTTCGAGGCGGAGGCTCGCCGCTGGGGGTTCGTGAACCAGGAGGCCTTGACAACCGCCATGGCGGTCTGATTTCCCGCTTCAGCCGTATCGAAAGCGAGGGAACCCATGAACCTGTTCAAACGATCGTCGTGTTGGCTGGTCACTCTGGTGGCCGCCGGCTGCATCTGGCCTCTGGGCGGCGGAGGGGCCGAGGTCCCGTCGGACAAGAGCCTGGCGGCAGCGCCGGGAGAGGAGGTGGCCACCTTCGCGGGAGGCTGCTTCTGGTGCGTGGAGTCCGACTTCGAGAAGATCCCGGGCGTCACGCGCGTGCTCTCGGGCTATTCGGGCGGCCCTGAGGAGAACCCCACCTACAAGCAGGTCTCCTCCGGGAGCACCGGGCACCTGGAAGCGGTGCAGGTCTATTTCGACCCCTCCAAGGTGCGCTACGAGGAGCTTCTGGAGCACTTCTGGCGGCACGTGGACCCCACCGACGCCGGAGGCCAGTTCGTGGACCGGGGCATGCAGTACCGCTCCGCCGTCTTCACACGGGGCGATGCCCAGCACAAGGCCGCCCTGGCCTCCCGCGACCGCCTTGCGGCCTCGGGGGTGTTCGGGCAGCGCTCCATCGTCACGGAGATCAGGCCCTTCGAGGCCTTCTATCCCGCCGAGGACTACCACCAGGACTACTCTCGCAACAACCCGGCTCGCTACTCCCAGTATCGCGCGGGGTCAGGGCGCGACCAGTTCCTGGGCAGGACCTGGGCCGGGCGTCCCGCCGCGTGCCCCGTGCCGCAGGCCGCGCAGCCCGGCGCGAAGCCCGCTCCATGGACCGCCTTCGTGAAGCCCTCGGACGAGGAGCTCAAGCGCACCCTTTCGCCCCTGCAGTACAAGGTGACGCAACACGAGGGCACCGAGCCTCCCTTCAACAACGAATACAACGCCAACAAGCGCCCCGGCCTCTATGTGGACGTGGTCTCGGGCGAGCCGCTCTTCGCCTCGGCGCACAAGTACGACTCCGGCACCGGCTGGCCCAGCTTCTGGCAGCCGCTGACCCCGGACGCCGTGACGCTCAAAGAGGACCGTTCGCTCTTCGCCACCCGCGTGGAGGTGCGCTCGAAGCTGGCCGACTCCCACCTGGGCCACGTCTTCGACGACGGGCCCCAGCCCACTGGCAAGCGCTACTGCATGAACTCGGCGGCCCTGCGCTTCGTGCCCGTGGAGGAACTGGCGAGCCAGGGCTACGGGGAGTATCTGAAGCTGTTCCCCTAGCGTCGCGTCCTCACGGTCGATCCGTACCCGGGCGGCGGCGGGCTCTCCAGTTCAAGGCCGCGTGAAGGGTGCCCGCCGGAAGCGGCAGGGGGCATCATCCGCCGGGCGGCCTCCAGTCCCGGGGTGCTTCCGGCCTCGCCCGGCGCGACCGCCGCTGCCCGCCAGGCCGGGCCTCCGTGCGCGGATGGCTGTCACGAGCGCGCGACGATCCTTGCCGCGACAGGCGCGGCGGTTCCGTGTCGACCAGCGAACTCCGCTCCGCATCTGCGTTCCCGCGCCCGAGGCTCACGTCTCGCGGCGCGGGAAATTCGTTTCGGGCGGCGCGAGCCCGCGTGTCCAGCGGCGTCTGCGTGACCTTGTGAAGGGCGCGTGACGTATGTGACAATTGTGGAGAATTCTTCCTTGGAAAGACATATTTTTTGTGACTTTTTCGCTTTTCCCTACCTTTCAGGGAGAGGATTTCCTTGTTATCAGACAACTCTCAACGAGGCCTGCGGTATATCCCCTTGAATATCCGTACTTTTTCACTGGTAGCCATCAGGCCATCTCATCAAGTGGGGTGATCGTATGAAATGGTCTGACATGCGTATCGGGCAAAAGATTCGTGCAGGGTTCTATACCGTAACCGCAATTTTCGTCCTGGTCCTCCTCGCGGTGTCACTGAAGGCCGGCGGCGTCGAGGAACATGCCGTCGAAACCATCCAGCAATATGACCTCTCGGTGAGCCTGCTTCAGCGGGAGATCGACCATCTCAAATGGGCCCAGGCCCTGGGCCAGTTCGTGGACGACGAGGCCGCCACCGAACTTTCCGTATCCTCCGATTCCACCAAATGCGCCTTCGGCCGCTGGTTCTACAGCGAGGAGCGCCGCAAGCTCGAAGATCTCAATCCTGCCCTCAAGCCGATGCTTGCCGCCGTGGAAGCGCCCCACAAGGCCCTGCACGAGACGGCCGTCACCATTCAGTCCCTCAAAAAGGATGGCAAGCGCCTGGAGGCCAAGAAGGAGTTCAGCGGCCACACGCTCAAGGAACTGGCCCAGGTGCAGAGCCTGCTCCAGAACCTGCGCGAGAACGTGAAATCCAGCATCGACCAGGACCGCAAGGGCCTCATGGACGACCTCGCTGCCATGAAGATCATGGTGTACGTCTCCAGCGCCGTGTCCGTGGTGCTGGCGGTGGTGCTCAGCATGCTCATCGCCCGGGCCATCGCTCAGCCTGTCCGGCTCCTGGCCCGTTGCTCCACCAGCATCGCCCAAGGCGACCTCTCCGCCCACTGCCGCCTGGACCGCAAGGACGAACTGGGCGAACTCTCCGAGTCCATGGCCACCATGGTGGAGAACCTCCGCGAGAAGATCGCCGAGGCGGAGCGCAAGTCCGCCGAGGCCGACCACAGCGCCGGTGAGGCCAAGGCTTCCCTGGCCCAGGCAGAGGTCAAGGAGGCCCAGATCCAGAAGATGCTGGACCTCATCCACGGCATCGCCAGCGAATCCATGGAGCTCTCCGACAGCCTCACGGACTATTCCTCCCGTCTGGCCGCCCAGGTGGACCAAGTGAAGCAGGGCACCGAGACCCAGAAACGCCGTCTCTCCGAGGCCGCCTCGGCCATGGATCAGATGAACGCCACCGTGCTCGACGTGGCCCGCAACGCCTCCGAAGCCGCCCAGAGCGCGGCGAAGACCCAGGTGAAGGCCAAGCAGGGCGCTCAGATCGTCATCGAAAGCGTCCGGTCCATCGACACCGTGAACACCATCACCAGCCAGCTGCGCGGCAACATGGGCGAGCTGGGCGGCCAGGCACAGTCCATCGGACAGGTGATGAACGTGATCTCCGACATCGCGGACCAGACCAACCTCCTGGCGCTCAACGCCGCCATCGAGGCCGCGCGCGCGGGCGAGGCGGGCCGTGGCTTCGCGGTGGTGGCCGACGAGGTGCGCAAGCTGGCCGAAAAGACCATGGGCGCGACCCAGGAGGTGGGCCAGAAGATCTCCGCCATCCAGGAGTCCGTGGCGCAGAGCGTGCGCGACGTGGAAGAGGCCGCCAAGGCCGTGGCGCGTTCCAACGAACTGGCCGACGCCTCGGGCGGTTCGCTCAAGGAGATCGTGGACCTTGCGGACGTGAACACCCGCAACGTCCAGAGCATCGCCGCCGCCGCCGAGGAGCAGTCTGCGGCCTCCGACCACATCAATTCGAGCATCGCCGAGGTCAACGGCGTGGCCCACGAGACCGAATCGGGCATGGAGGAGACCGTGGACATCGTCCACCGCCTGGGCGGCATGGCCGAGCAGCTCAACGGCCTGATCGCGCAGATGCGCCAGGACGGCGGCAACGGCAACGGCCACAAGGCCAGGGCTCCCCTTGCGGCGGGCGGGGCGGCGGTCCCGGCGCGGCGGGCCTTGGCGTAGCCGCGCAACGGGCAGCCCGCCCGGACCCGAGTCGCGCGGCGGGGGGACGAAGGGCGGGCGGCGCGGACGCCGTGCGATTCCGCAGGGCCGGGCGGCTCTCACAAACCCCGCTTCGGGGGTTGTCATCAGGCTGAGGCGGCTTTGCCGCCCGGCCCCTGCCCTTTGGTTCGGCAAACGGTGAGCAGATTTGCGGCAGGGAAGGATTTCCCCATGCGGCGTGGCCCGTGGTGCGCGGAGCTTACGGAAAGACGGCGCGTCTTGCATGGAAGCGCATCCGGTTGTTTGAGCGCTCCTGGCCTCCGACCGCGTCCGGCCGCCTCATGCTCCTGATTGCCTCCCCGCGACGGCCAACCGGCCGCACCGTCGCGCTTTGCGCTGGACCGGAACAGTCTTTCGGGTGCACAAGGGTGGCGAAGGCCCGCCGTCCTTTGGCGGGGCCAATCCCCGCAGCCCGGAGGACCGGCATGCTCGACAAGAACACCGTGCGCCAGTTCGCGCAGAGCCTCGTGGACGCCTGGAACCGCCACGACCTGGCCGCCATCATGTCCCACTACGCCGAGGACGTGGTGTTCACCAACCCCCTGATCCTCCTGCTGGTGGGCAAGCCCGACGGCGTGCTGCGGGGCAGGGAGACCATCCGCCCTTACTGGGCCGACGTGCTGCGCAACATCCCCCACCTGCACTTCAAGGTCCACGACGTCTACCCGGGTGTGAACGGCTTCGCCGTGCACTACCAGGGCATTTTCGAGCGCGAAACCATCGAGGTGTTCACGCTCGACGACAAAGGCAAGATCGCCAGCTCCACCATGTTCCTGGAAAACCTGAACATGCCCTGACGCGGGAGGGGGCGGGCGAGCCGCCCGCCGTTTCCCGGCGAGGAGCGGGGCAGGCGCGCGGCGGGAGCGGGCTTTCGCGCGTCCATGCGCAGGGCGGCCCGGGGCATCGGCACGTCGCACGCCGTGTCCGCGCCCGATACGCGCGGTCTCGTCTGCATTGGCGCAGGGCGTGAGGCTGCTGCAACAGTCGGCTTCGCGGCAATTTCAGCAGCCCTGCGCGGAGCGCAGCCTGGAGCAGAACGGCTTTGCCGCCCGCAAGCGGTTCCCGCAAACCCCGTTTCGGGGGTTGTCATCAAGCAGAGGCCCCGCGTCCGGCAGGACGCGGGGCCTCGCGCTTTCCGGCGGGAGAAGGCCCTAGGCCAGCAGGCTGCTGGCCTCGCGCATGAGCTGGGCGATGGCCAGGCCCTGGGGGCAGGCCCGTTCGGCCGTGGAGTAGTCAACGTCCAGCAGGCGCGCCCGGGTCTCCTCGGGAAGGGAGGCGAACACCTCGCGTGCCAGGTCGCGGTCGCCGTAGTCGCGGTAGTACATCAGGCAGCGCATCACGTCGTTCACGGGCACCAGGCCGTCCACGGCCCCCTGGCAGATGGCGCCGCAGCCCGCGCAGTAGTTGTCCTTGGTGGCGTGGGCGAGCTTGGTGAAGACGTCCACGTCCTCGCGGGCCAGGGACGCGCGGTCGCGCGCGCAGGCCACGTTGGCAGAAAGGATGGTCAGACTGGGCATCTGGGAGCAGATGGAGGCGATGAGCGGCTCCTCCCACACGGCCTTGAGCCGGGCCTGCTTGTCGGTGAAGCCCTTTTCCAGGAAGCGACCGGCCAGTTTGAGTTCGGCCTCGGAGTCGGTCTTCACCGGGCCGCCGCCCTGGGTCTTCATGGCCACCAGGCCGATGCCCGCCTTGGCGCAGGAGTCCATGGCCTCGCGCATCTTGGGCGTGTGCATGAGCCGGTAGTTGTAGGTGATCATGGCGGCGTCGATCCAGTCCAGCTTGGCCGCGCCCAGCAGGCAGTCCTCCATGTTGGTGTGCGTGCTGAAGCCGAAATACTTCATCTTTCCGGCGGCTTTCATGGCCTTCGCCCAGTCCTTGAAGGGCGTCATGTCGTCAATCGAGGAAATGGCGTGGACGAAAAAGAGGTCCAGGTAGTCGGTCTGGAGGCGCTTGAGGCCGGCCTCCAGGCGGGCGGTGTTGTCCTGGCCGCTGCCTTTGTGGGAGAACTTGGAGACCAGAAAGATGTCCTTGCGCGCGCCGGGGTTGCGGCTGAAGTAGCGGCCCATGCCCTCCTCGGAGAGTCCGCCGCCGTAGCCCTCGGCGGTGTCCCAGTAGGTGACGCCCCAGGCGTGGGCCTGCTTGAGCAGGAGCTGGTTGTTCACGGTGTCGAACATGCCGCCCAGGCCCAGCACGGGCACTTCCACCCCGGTCTTGCCCAGCTTGCGCCGGGGCATGGTCCCTGCCTGCGGCGCGGCGCTCTGGGCAGAGACTCCGGCGGGCATGAGCCCGGCGGCCAGACCGGCTGCTCCGGCGGTCTTCAGGAAGTTGCGTCTGGAAAGGCCGGTGTCGTGATTCTTTTCGTCCATGGCGCGTTCCTCCTCGCCTGAGGCGCGGGCGTGCGGTGTTTCCGCCCGCGTTCGTCGGTTATTCCATGCTCCATCCTGGGAAGGAATGCAAAGGCAAAGGTCTTACACGGTCATCTTTCCCGCGCGCGAGCGCGACTCGTTCTCGCTGGTGACGCGGATGGCCCGTAGGCCCGAGACAGGGCAGTCGTGCTCGCACATGCCGCAGCCGATGCAGCGCGAGGGGTCCACATGGGGGCGTTGCAGGCGCACCACGATCTCCACGCGCTCGCCCGGGGCCAGCTCCTGCCACGCTCCCGGGCCCCGGCCGGGCTTCTCAAGCGTGAGCCTGCCGCCGGATTGGCCCAGGATGCGTCGGGGCTGTGCTTCGGGGCGCGCGGCCGGGCGCACGGCGTGATCGCCTCCGGCCAGGTTGAGCCCCTGGGGCGGTGCGGCGGACAGGTCCAGGACATCGCCCGCCAGGCGCGCCGCAGGAAGGCGGCCGTCGCGCACCGGCTCGAAGACGACGCGCGTGTGGATGGCCTTGGGGCTTACGGGGCAGACCTCCTGGCAGACGATGCAGGGGCGGTCCATGGCCCAGGGCAGGCAGCGGGTGCGGTCCACGAAAGCCGTGCCCAGACGCACGGGGCCTTTGTCCGCGAAGTCGCCGGTCCCGTGCTTTTCGTCCAGGGTCAGGGGGCGCACGGCGGCGGTGGGGCAGGCGTTGCCGCAGGCGATGCAGTTGGGCTGGCAGCCGCTGCGGCCCATGCGGAAGTTCAGGGCGGGGGTCCACAGGCCCTGTACGCCCGCTTGGAGCAGGGCGGGCTGCACGATGTTGGAGGGGCACACCCGCATGCACTGGCCGCAGCGGATGCAGCGGGCCAGGAAGCGCTCCTCATCCAGGGCGCCGGGCGGGCGCAGCAGCGAGGCGTCGCGCGCGGGACCGGCCAGCGCGCCCACGCCCCACAGGGGCGCGGCCACGGCCCCGGCGGCGGCCGCTGTGAGCACGCCCCGGCGGGAGATGGCGGGCAGGTGGCGCTCGCCCGAGGCCGAGGGTTCGGGCGCGAAGCCCATGCGCCCGCTGGGGCAGGCCTCCAGGCAGTTGAGGCAGAGCACGCACTCGCCGTGCACGATCTCGCCAGAGGGGCCGCACGCGCCCTCGCAACGCTCCTCGCAGAGGCGGCAGTCGCCGCATTTTCCGGCCTCGCGCTTGGCGATGCGCCAGGGCGTGAAGCGGGAAAGGAGGGCGAAGAGCGCCCCCAGGGGGCAGAGGAAGCGGCAGAAGAAGCGCGGCCTGAGCAGATTGAGGCCGAGGATGGCCAGGAGCACGCCTCCCAGGAGCCAGGCCGAATCGTAGAGCCGGGGCTCGTCGGAGAGCGCCAGGGTGCGGGCGTCGGCCAGGGGGAGCACGGCCAGGTTCATGGAGCGGTGGAGCAGGGGGAGCGGGTCCAGAAGCCCCGCCTGCACGCTGCCCAGGGCCGCGCAGGCCAGGAAGAAGACCAGCGCGACGTGCTTGAAGCCCTGAAGCCGGTGGCGGGCGTTGGCGGCCACGCGCTCCTGCCGGGTGCGTCCCTGGCCTCCGGCCCATCCGGTGATCTGGTTGAGCGTGCCCATGGGGCAGACGAAGCCGCAGAAGAAGCGCCCCAGGAACGCCGTGAGCACCACCGTGGCCACGGCCCAGTAGAGCCCCGGCGCGAGGCGTCCCGTGGAGAGGATCGTGGTCAGGGCCGTGAGCGGGTCCGCGGCCAGGAACCAGTCGATGGGCCAGCCGCGCAGCTGCCACCACTGCGCGCCAACGGTGGCGGCCACGCAGAACCAGAGGAACAAGGCCAGGAAGAAACCCTGGCAGATGCGGCGCACGATCACCATGCGCATGGCCTAGGCCCCCGAGTCCAGGCGCACGGGATCGAGCGACCGGTAGTCGGCCGTGCCCGCTCCCGCAGCCTGGGCCATGCGGATGTAGGGCACGTCGTCCAGGGTGCGCCCCAGAAGTTCCACGCCGAAGGCGTCGGCGGCCACGGGGTCGGTGCTGACCACGAGCGTGCCCGTGGCCTTGAGATCCGAGAGGGAGCCGCCCGTGGGGCCGTTGGCCATCATGGAGACCACCCCGTCCAGCACCGAGAGCGTGGGGCGCACCAGCAGGGCCAGTTCCGCGATGATGCCGTTGATGTCCTGGTGGAAGACGTTGCGCCGCCCGCCCAGCAGCCCGTAGGCGTTCTTGAGGAGCATGGAGGCCCCGGCGCGGGCGTGGTCTTTCACGGGGGCCAGGGCGATGACCTTGTTCACGCCGGTGAAGGCCCCGGCCAGCACGGGCCAGTCCCGGATGAGCCGTCCCCCGGGCAGGGTGGCCGGGGCGAAGAGCCGGGCGCGCGGAATCACCAGGGTCGCGCCCTGCTGCCTGGCCGCGCCCGCGAGGCCGGTGATCTCGAAGCAGCTCTCCGGGTTGTTGATGGGATTGTCGGTGACCGCCAAGCGGGAGGCTCCGGCCCCCTTGCAGGCCCGTATCACGGCGGCCAGCAGTTCGGGATGGGTGGTGGCACCCAGGGTCGCCGGGGAGGCAAAGGCCGCGTTCACCTTCACGAGCACGGAGTCTCCCGGACGGACGAAGGCTTCCATGCCGCCCAGGGCGCGCACCCCGGCCTCGAACATGGCCGCCCGGTCGGTTCCGCGCACCACGGCCATGCGGGGCGCGCCGGAGGCCGGGTCCTTGCGGGAGAAGTCGCCCAGGCCGGGAAGGGCTGTCACCTCGGGCTGGGCCGGCGGGCCGTGGGGATCGTACAGGGCCAGACCCAGGCCGCAGGCCCCGGCGGCAAGGGCCGAGGCCCTGGCCGCGCGGCGCAGGAAATCGCGGCGCTTCAGGCCCCGTCCCAGGGGGATGTCGTCGGATTCCTTCATGGATGCTCCCGCACGGTGTTCACGGGGTCTTTCCCTCGGGGCCCGGGCCGTGTGAGCCCGGCCCGGTGAGGGCGCGGTCCAGCAGGGCGGCCAGCTCCAGGGCCGGGGCGGACCCGGTGGCGTCGTGCACGCCCGCCAGGACGCGCCCGCGCGCCATCACCACCTGGACCATGGAGTCGAAAGCCATCACCCGGGCGTCTCCCAGCCCGGGGGGCGTGGCGGCCGGGGCGAACCCGGCGGCCTGGAGAAATGCAAGATAGGCCTGGGCCTGGGCCCGGGCCTCCTCGGGCGTGGCGCGCACGGCCAGGAAAGCCGAGGCCTCGCCAGAGGGCAGGGCGTACTCGGCGGTGTAGACGTTTTGCAGACCCTCCATGCCCAGCGCGTCGGAGACGGCCAGGCGGACGGTCCCGGCGCGCAGGCCCTCGTCGGGGAAGAGGGCCGCTTCGGAGGCCCCGGCGGGCTCCGCTGCGGGCAAAGCAGCCAGCAGCGTCTGAGCCATGGCCTCCAAGGCCGGGCGCAGCTCCGGGGAGTCGCTCTCGGCCACCAACTCCACGTAGTGGTTGCCCGAGGCGAAAAAGAGGGCGTTGGGCGTGGCGTAGGCGTTCTCGGCCAGGGAGAGGGCGTCCGCGCCGGGCCTGCGCTGGCCGCTGAACACGGCGAAGGCGTCCTTGGGGCTCTCCATGGCGTAGACGAAGGCCTCCACCCGGGAGCGCGCGGAGTCCCCGGCCTCGAAGGCCCGGCAGGCCATCTCCGAGAAGCCGGAGGCGAGATACAGTTCGGCCTTGCCGTCGATGCGGTCCGAGAGGGTCTGGGCGTCGTAGCCCTCCAAGGGCGAGAGGGCGGCGAAGCCGGGGAGGTCCTCCAGGTAGCGGGCCGTGGCTGCGGCGGTCTGGGCGTTCCGGGCCGACTGCCCCGGCTTGAAGGGATGCTCCAGCGCCGCGACCACGGCCGGATTGAACCTGGCCTGGCGCACCCCCACCCACGCGGCGAAGAGCGCCAGGGCCGCAAGGATGGCCAGCCCGGCGCGGGTGCGGGCCGGGTTGGACCGGGCGCGGGTGCGGGCCACGGCTCACACCGTCCGGGAGGAAGAACTGCCGGGGCCGGCGTGGATCACGGAGCGGCCTTCTGGCCTTTCTGGAGGTCGTAGCCGGGCTTCACGGCCAACTCGCCCACCAGCACGGCCTCGGGGGTTTTGCCCACCAGGAGTTCGCCCCCCTTGACGATGAAGCGCAACTCGCCGCCCACGCGCATGCCGTCGGCCTGGGCCTTTTCCAGCTGGCCCTTTGTCTGGCCGTAGGAGCCCTCGGCCTTGGAGCCGTGGAAGCGCTTGCGCCAGGCGATCCACTGGGCGGGGGTCATGGCGCTCTGGTCGGTGAAAACGAAGTAGGCCACGCCGTCCGGGCAGTCGGCCTCCAGCCAGAGGCTGTACTCGGCCGGGGCCTCGGGGGCGGCGGGGCGGGCGATGCGTTCCTTCTCGCTCTTCTCGATGAGCCAGGCCGTGGGGCATTTGAGCGACTGGGCGAACTCGCGCACCGAAGCGAAGAGGTAGGCCGGCTGCATCTCGTCGGCCAGGAACGCGCCGGTGAGGAAGGCCTCGGGCGGGGTGAAGGGCGTGAGGTCCTGGGCGTCGCGCTGGGCCTTGGCCTGGGGGCTCTGGGCCAGGGCGGGCAGGGCGAGGAAGGCCAGGAGCGCCAGGGGAGCGAGGAGACGAAGCGCCGGGGGCATGCGGTCCTCCGAGGGCTGACGTTTGACGACCCTGAAGTTTTCCTATGCGAGCGCCCGACCCCCGGCAAGGAAAAACCGCTTCGCGGCACGAATCATTTCCCCGTGAATTTCTCCCGGAACGTCAAGCGGTTCGACCCTTTGATGGGGGGCTGGGCCGGCTGCGCCCGGCGCATTCGCGCCCGGTCGCGCGGCGTTGGGTACGGCCGCCCTGGGAGAGGCCGGGGTGGAGGGAAAAAGTCCAGTCCTGGCCCGGCCTTCGACACTTCCTCGAAAAACTTTACCCCCCTCGTGGATGTTTGCGCTTTCAGCTTCGTATCTCCTGGCGAGGGACAATGAACGCATTGTCGGTCAATCACCTCGTTCGGAGCACGCAGGATTCGAGAACATTGGGGGATAGCCATGCGAAACACCGTGGACAGGCAAGGCATCGAACTACTGGAAACAGTATTCATGGTTAAAGGATCGTCTGCGAATGATTCGTGGACCATGGTGAACAAGGTCATCAGAATGTGTCTTGCGCGGAACGTCAAGGGCTATACGGCAATAGACGAGGAGCGTGTCAGGAAGATGATGGTTGAGAGGCTGCGCAAGGAGGTCTCGAAGCCGACTTTCTACGACGGCATGGAACGCTCCTCCGTGCAGACATGCATCGTGGTGCTCACCCGCGAGGTGACCATGAACTACGTGCGCAACGCACACTACTGGCGCTCCACGGTTGCCGATCTGTTTCTGGCCATGAACGTGGACATCTCAGGAGCGGAGGACCACCTGCGCTGCCTGGACGAGCGCCTGACCCCCTCCCAGAAGTGCGTGTTGCGCCTGCTCTACGGCGAGGGCTGCACCCTGGCCCAGGCCGCCGGAATGCTGGGCGTCTCCCAGGACGAGGTGCGCACGCTCCAGTGGCAGGCCATGGAGGCGTTCCACGCCGAATGGCTCTCCCTGCGCCTGGCCATGGACGCCCGCCGGACCGGAGCCGCGTCGTGAACTGCCCCGGACCCGGCGTCATGGCCGCCTGCCTGGACGGAGCGCTCACTCCCGCCGAGGGGGCGCGCCTGGGCCTGCACCTGAGGGCCTGCGCCAGGTGCCGCAAGGCCCTGGAGGAGCTGGCGTTCCTCCTTGCCCTGGAACCCCTGGACCCCGGCCGCGCCAGCCTGCGCGCCGCAAAAGCGCTGATTCCGCAGGCCGGGGCCACGCCGCCCCGCTTCCCCGACGGACAGCGCCTGCCGTCCCCGGCCCTTCTCCACTGATCGAACCATCGGGAGCTAGACCATGTACGTCGACACCACCTCGTACCTGAACAGCATCAAGACATCCTCCACGTCGTCCACCGCCTCCTCATCCATGGGCAAGGACGACTTCCTGGCCATCCTCGTGGCCCAGCTGGAGAACCAGGACCCCTTCAACTCCACCGACCCCGCCGAGATGATCGGCCAGCTCACCCAGTTCTCCATCCTGGAACAGATGACCAACATGAACGAGACCCTCACCTCCACCCTGGCGGCCGTGAACGTCCAGACGGCCACCGGGGCGGTCTCCTACATCGGCAAGACCGTAATGGCCCAGGGCTCCACGCTTTCGGTGGAAGACGGCACGGCCTCCTCGGCCACCTACACCCTGGATTCCGACGCCACCGGGCTCAAAGCCTACATCTACGACGAGGACGGCTCCGTGGTGCGCACCGTGACCATCGGGGACCAGACCTCCGGCGACCACGACTTCCAGTGGGACGGCAAGGACGACGACGGCGAGACAGTGGACGACGGCACCTACACCCTGGCCATCGCCGGGACCGACGCCGACGGCAACGACGTGGTGGCCTCCACCGTGATCTCCGGGCTGGTGAGCGGCGTTTCCGTTTCCAGCGGCACGGTGATGCTCTCCCTCAAGGACGGCCGCGAAGTGGCCCTGGCCAACGTGACCAGCGTCGTGGACACCGACGCCTGAACCGCACCCCCGAAACAGGAGAAACGCCATGTCACTGATGTCAGCGATGTACACGGGGGTCTCTGGGCTGGGCATCCACAGCCAGGCCATGTCCGTGGTGGGCAACAACCTGGCCAACACGAGCACCATGGGCTTCAAGCGCTCCAGCATCCAGTTCGAGGATTTCTTCTATTCCAACGTCACCGCCGGAAATACCTTCGGCCAAGTGGGCCTCGGCGCGGGAATCGCCAGCATCTACGGAGACTTCTCCCAGGGCGCGTTCCTCGATTCCAGCTCCTCCACGGACATGGCCATCAGCGGCAACGGCTTCTTCCTGGTGAACAACCCCACCACCGGCTCCACCTACTACACCCGCGCGGGCAACTTCTCCTTCGACAAGAGCGGCTACCTCGTGGACCCCAACGGCTACGTCTGCCAGGGCTGGAAGGCCTACACGGACACCGCCGCGGGCAAGGTCTCCAACATCGGGGCCCTGGGCGACATCCGCCTCACCAGCTTCCAGCTGGCCCCCCAATCCACCACCAAGCTGCGCATGGTCACCAACCTCAACAGCTCCGCCACCGAGAAGACCACCGACTCCACCGACCCCTTCTTCGCCCTCTTCAAGTCCTGGAATGGCCAGGCCGACACCGCCCTCTCGGACCTGAGCTATTCCTACCAGGCCACCATCAAAGTCTACGACGAGGCCGGCACGGCCCACGACGTCACCGTCTACTACGACAAGGCCAGCAACTCCTCGGGCAAGAACGTCTGGGAATACGTGGTGGCCTGCGACCCCACGGAAGACGGCCGCACCATCAACGGAACCTCCGTGGGGGCCACCTCCGCCGCGGGCATCCTCATGACGGGCACCATCACCTTCGATTCCTCGGGGACCGTCTCCAGCATGAGCGCCTTCACCCTCTCCAGCGGGGCCAGCGGCGACATGAAGGACCTCTCCAACTGGACCCAGGCCTCTTTCTCCGAGGACGGCTACCCCCTCTTCACCGCCAACTTCACCTCCGCCTCCAACGCCAGCACCGCCACCTCGACCAGCGCTTCGCCCATCAAGCTGGACCTGGGGATCCACAGCACCGCCACGGGCGGCGGATGGAGCGGCGGCGTGGCCAACGCCTCCCTGGTGGGCACGGATTTCGACAACCTGCCCGTGCTGGACAGCGCCGAAGCCGACGACACCACCACCACCAGCTGGTCCAGTTCCTTCAGCATCAACGACGAGGATCAGGACGGCTACGCCTCGGGATTCCTCCAAAGCATCGCCATCGACTCCGAGGGCGTGGTCACCGGAACCTACTCCAACAATCAGACCAAGAATCTCTTCGTGGTGGCCCTGGCCGACTTCACCAACCTCCAGGGGCTCAAGCGCGAGGGCAGCAACCTCTACAGCAAAACCCTGGATTCCGGCGAACCCCGCGTGGGAACCGCCGGGAGCGCGGGGCTGGGCTCCATCGCCTCGGGCAAGCTCGAACAGTCCAACGTGGATACGGCCACCGAGATGGTGAACATGATCAGCTACCAGCGAGGTTTCCAGGCCAACTCCAAGGTGATCAGCACCGTGGACTCCATGCTTCAGGAAGTCATCCAGCTCAAGCGCTAGGCGCGCGGGCGGACGAGGAGCAAAGCCATGTCGGATTCCCTGCTGAGCATCGGCCAGTCGGCCCTGTCCAACTTCCAGGTGGCCCTGAACGTCCACGGCGGCAACATCGCCAACGCCTCCACCGAGGGCTACGTGCGCCGCGTGGTGAACTTCACCGAGGACACGGTCTCCACCTCGCGCCTGGGCATCGGGGCCTCCATCCAGGGCATCGTGCGCGCCCTGGACTCCTTCCTGGAGCGCCGCCGCCTGGACCAGACCTCCGCAAGCTCCTACGCCGAAACCCTCTCGAACAACCTCTCCCAGGTGCAGTCGCTCTTCAACGATTCCTCCGACACCGGCATCTCCACGCTCCTGGACACCTACTGGGACACGCTCTCCAGCCTGGCCTCCAACCCTTCGGACTCCGCCACGCGCACCGAGGCCATCTCCACCGCCCAGTCCCTGGCCGCCACCCTGGCCGACATGGACGAAAGCCTCGCCGCCATGGCCTCCTCCACCGAGGACGCCATCGGCAGCCAGGTGAAGAGCGTCAACTCCATCCTGGGCCAACTGGCGGACTACAACAAGGCCATCGCCTCCAGCGACGAGGCCAGCGGCCTGCTGGACCAGCGCGACCAGCTCCTGCGCGATCTGGCGGGCTACGTGGACATCAAGGTGACCACCCAGGACGACGGCCAGGTGCGCGTGACCACCGCCGAGGGCCAGACCCTGGTGGACGGCACGGCCGCCTACTCCTTCCGGCTGCAAAGCCCCACGAGCACGGCGGCGCTCACTGCCGGGTCGGCCTTTGACGGCAAGCTCTACTTCGAGGGCGCCTCCTCCAACGAACTGACCATCGAATTCGTCACCGGCGGCGACTGCTCCGGCGGGGCCACGGCGGCCACGTTCAAGGTCTCCCTGGACGGCGGCAAGACCTGGGTCACGGACGAATCCGGGGCCACGGCCACCTTCACGGCAGGGGACTCGGACCACAAGGCCGTGGTGGACGGCGTGTCCCTCTGGTTCGGGACCCAGGCCGACGAGGACGCCGCCCCCGCCACCAGCATCGCCGCCGGGGACAAGTGGGACGTGATGCCCAAGACAGGCGTCTCCTGGGTGACGGCCACGGGCGGAGAGGTGAACGTGACGCCCCTGGCGGGCAACGACGCGGCCAACCGCCTGAGCGGCGGCTCCCTGGCGGCGCTCTTCACCCTGCGCGACGAGTACCTGGGCTCCTACCAGGACAGCCTGGACGCCTTCACGGAAAGCCTCGTCTGGAACACCAACCGCGCCCACAGCCAGGGTGCTGGGCTTACGAACCTCTCCACCGTCCTGGGCGACTACGCCGTGGAGAACGCCTCGGTCCCCCTGGACCAGAGCGGCCTGCACTGGGCGGACTACCTGGAGTCCGGCAACCTTTCCATCGCGCTCTACGACGCCGACACCGGCGAGAACCTCTCGGTCACGGCCCTGGACTTCAGTTCCGTCACCCCGGGCACGTCCTCCTTCGATCCCTCCGTGCACTCCCTGGAGGACGTGCGCGACGCCCTCAACGCCACCTATCCGGGCCAGCTCACCGCCTCCATCCAGGACGGACGGCTCCAGATCGCGGCGGCGGACGGCGTGGAGTTCCAGTTCGCGGAAGACTCCTCCGGGCTCCTGGCGGGGCTTGGCGTCAACACCTTCTGGTCCGGCACGGACGCGGGCTCCATCGCCGTGTCCGACGCCGTGTCCTCGGACCCGTCGCGGCTGTGCACGGCCCACGTCAACGGCGCGGGGGAGGTCAACTCCGGGGACAACACCACCGCCCTGGCCCTATCGGCCCTGGCCGACGCCACCCTGGACTTCCGGCTGGCGGGAGGAATCTCTTCTGACACCATCCAGGGCTTCATGACCGCCCTGGCCGCCAAAACGGGCTCCGACGCCTCGGCGGCCTCCAACCAGGCCACCTACGCCGCCACGCTCCTGGAGGATCTGGACACCCAGTGGGAATCCACATCCGGCGTGAACCTCGACGAGGAGCTCACCCGCGTCATGCAGTACCAGCAGTACTACCAGGCGGCGGCCAAGCTCATCGAGACCGCCGGAACCATGTTCGAGACCGTGCTCGCGCTCAAGTAGGAGGACGCCATGCGCATCTCCACCAACATGATCTACAACAACTCGATGCGCTACATGAACACGTCGCTCTCACGCCTTGCGGAGGCCAACGAGCAGAACGCGACGCAGAAGCGCATCAACCGTCCGTCGGACGATCCAGCGGGATATGCGGAGGCCAGGAGCCTCGACGCCATCATGGCCAGGATGGACCAGTATTCCGCCAACATCGGCGTGGCCGAAACGTGGCTGGCCCAGGCCGACTCCACGCTCCTGGAGGCCAGCACGCTCATGACCAGCATCAAGGGGCTGGCCGAGCAGGCCGCCACCGAAACCATGACCGCCGAGAACCGCGAGCAGGTGGCCATGCAGGTGCGCGAGCTTTTCGAGCAGATGATCACCGTGGCCAACGCCTCCGTCACCGGGCAGAGCCTCTTCGCGGGCCAGAAGACAGGGAGCGCCGCCTTCCGGGAAACCCTCTTCGCCACCGTGCAGGACGACACCCTCACCGACGCCGCCGTGCTGGAAGTGGCCGGAGCCAGCGACCATTCCATCGCCGTGCAGTTCACCGGCAGCGGCACGGTGGGCGGGGCTTCGGACATCGCCTACCGCTACTCTTCCGACGGCGGAGACACCTGGACCACGGGTACCCTGGCCGCGGGGTCCGACACGCTGAACCTGGGCGGCGTCACCGTGCGCCTGGCCTCGGGCGCGAGCCTCACCGCCACCGCCGAAGACGGTTCGGAAGGAACCTCGCTTTTCGTGCGGCCCTCCGCCGTCTACCTGGGAGACGATCAGGACGGGGCCGCCGTGCGCACCTATGGCAGCGGCCAGGTCTCGGCCTCGGCCGACGGCGTCTTCTCGGCCAACGTGACCGTGCGCATCGACTCCAACGCCTCCATCCCCGGCCCCTACAGCTATTCCTACAGCCTGGACGGCGGTTTGAGCTGGGTGGATGGGCAGACCGCCTCCGGGGCCAGGCTCCCCGTGCCCGGCGGCTTCCTGGACATCGCCTCGGGCGCGGGCAACACCCTGGCCTCGGGCGACCAGTTCACCATCGTGCCCAACACGGCCTCCATCAGCGTGGAGATCTCCCCCGCGGGTTCCGTGGTCATCAACAACGTGGGCAAGGACGTCTTCGGCGGGCTCTACCAGGCGGACGGGGCCTCCAACGCCTCGCCCGTCTTCGCCTCGGACCCGGAGAAGAACCTTTTCGAGACCATCGGCAAGCTCATCGGCTACCTGGAGAACAACAACTCCGACGGCATCGGCCAGTGCCTCGAGGACCTGGAGGCCTCCCAGGCCCACCTGGAGACCTGCGCCGCCGACGTGGGAGCGCGCGAGAACCGCCTCGAATACGCCCAGAACACCGTGGACATCCTGCGCGACAACGCCGAAACGCGCCTCTCCGCCGTGGAGGACGCCGACCTCTCCACGCTCATGCTGGAGCTGGCGAAATACCAGTACGCCTACTCCTCGGTGCTGTCGTCCTCGTCCAAGATCATCGGCATGAGCCTGCTCGACTACATCTAAGGAGACGCACCATGGCCATCGGCGACGTCACTTCGGGGCTTAGCACCTCCGGCGGAATCTACTTCACCGGCCTGGGCAGCGGCACGGACTTCGATTCCCTCATCTCCCAGCTCGTGGCCGTGGAGCAGGCCCGCGTCACCACCTACCAGACATGGCAAACCACCTGGGAGAACAAGAAGACGGCCATGCAGGAACTCAACACCGCCATGCTCTCCCTACGCACCTCGCTGCAGGACATGGACAGCGTCAACGAGTTCCTCCAGAAGTCGGCCACGGCTTCCGACACCGATGTCCTCACGGCCACCGCCTCCGGCGCGGCCGACACCGGAACCTACACCTACTCGGTCTCCCAACTGGCCCAGAACAAGGTGATGGTCACCGCGTCGGGCTTTTCGGCGCTCACTTCCACCGTGAACTCAACGGGAAGCACCACCAGCTTCGTCTACACCTACAACGGAGAGACCATCTCCAACGCCGTGCCCGCCGGGGCCAGCCTGCGCGACCTGGTGAACATCATCAACGCGGACTCCGCCAACACCGGCGTGCGCGCCTCCACCATCTACGACGGCTCCAACTACTATCTTCAGCTCAAGGGCCTGGACACCGGCGAAGCCTACGACCTCGCCATCAGCTCCAACACCACCCTGAGCGGCTTCGACGCGAGCGCCTTCAATACCACCCAGGAGAACCAGGACGCCAAATTCAAGATCAACGGCTGGCCCCTCTCCAACGCCTACATCAGCAGAGACTCCAACACCGTCACCGACGTCATCGACGGCATAACCCTGAGCCTCAAGGGCACGGGGTCCGGGACCATCACCGTGGAAACCGACGTGGACGCCGTGGTGGAGAACGTCCAGGACTTCGTGGACCAGGTGAACACCGTCAAGGAACTGCTCCAGGAACTCACCGAATACGACTCCACCACCGAAACCGGCTCCATTCTCACCGGCAACTACGGCCTGCAGATGATCGAGACCATGCTCGACAACATCACGGCGGCCGCCGGGCTGGGCTTCAGCGCGGACCGCGATTCCATCATCTCCCTGGGCTCCGTGGGCGTGACCACCGACACCGTGGAAGGCTCGGAAACCTTCGGCATGCTCGTGCTGGACTCCGACCTGCTGGAGAGCATGCTCACCTCCAACGCCTACGCCGTGGGCAAGCTCTTCGCCGCCCAGTACGTGGGGGACACCGACTCAGCGGACATCAACTACACCTCTTACGTGGACGGCATCACCAAGGCCGGAACCTACGACGTCACCTACACCGTGCAGGGCGGCCAGATCGTGGCCGCCAGCATCGACGGCCGGGCCGCAAACATCACCTCCAACAGCTCCACCATCACCGGCCAGTACGGAACCGACGCCGCAGGCATGGTGCTCACCGTGGGCAACATGAACGACGGCGTCTACAAACACACCGTGAACCTGCGACTGGGCAAGGCAGGGGAAATGGTGGACCAGCTGGCCGACCTGACCAACTCCACCACGGGGCCTCTGGCCATCCTGGAAGACAACTACAGCACCATCTCGGACAACATCCAGACCAAGATTGACAACGAAACCCTGCGCATCGCCCGCATGGAAACGCGTCTGCGCGACCAGTATTCGCGACTGGACACGCTGCTCGGACAGTACGACCAGCTGCAAAGCTCGCTGGAGTCACAACTGGCGCAGCTGGAATAGGGGGAGGCAGGGCGCTGCCCTGCTCACGCCAGGGCTCCGCCCTGCATCCGCCGGGGGGAGAGCCTCCCCCCGGACCCCGGCAGTTGCTTCGCGGGTATCACCAGCTGCCGTGTCAGGCCAGCGGTCCGGCGGTGCCCCCTCACGAGGCGTCGCCGCCGATCGTCTTCCGATCGGTCGGCGGCGACGCCTCGCAAGGGGGGGCCGCCGGATCGCTGTCAGGGGGGAAACCGTCGGACTTAGATCAGCCGCGCACGAGCTTCTTGGCCTTGTCGGCGGCCTCCCGCACGTGCTCCTCGCGCCCGGGTTCGTCGCCGGCCACGTTGTCCAGAAGCTCGCGCAGTTCAAGCACGTCCGTCGCGCACTTGCGGCAGGCCGCCAGGTGGCGCTCCACGGCCGCAAGCTCCGCGCCCTCCAGTCTGCCGTCCAGGTACGCCGCCACGGTCAGTGCGTCCGGGCATTCCCCGGCGGAGTTTCCGGAGGAAGCCCCCCGCATGTCGCGATTGTTGGACATGGTGTGTAACCTCGCCTCCCGCTCAAGCGTCGTCGTCCCCGTCCGATAGCCCGCAGGCTACGGCGGGTCAAGGATTCCGGGGACATGCACTCATCGGAAGATACGGCCGCTTCCTTTAGAGGCGAAAGAACCCTCCGGAAACATTGTTTTTCAATGCAAACGGAAGGTATGGAATGGACGGGACCTTGGGGGAGGCCTGGCCTCGGCCAGGTCGCTCGGCGCTCCTGTGAAGCGCGCGTCATCTGTCCGGGCAGGTTTTGCGGTTCACCGGAAAAGGTGCGAGTCAGCCTTTGAAACGACCGATCCGGCCGGGTGACAGGTTCGCGGGCCAGGACCGCAGGGGCGCGGGACGCCCCGGCAAAGCGCGCGGTGTCCGCCCAGGCCGACCGTTCAGGCCAGGTCGGGTCGCGCGCCGTAGTGGCCGCGCAGCCGCTCCAGGGCCTGGTGCTTCAGGCTGCGCACGGTCTGGGCCTGCACGCTGAGGGCCTGAGCCACCTCGTCCACGTCCAGGTCCTGGTCGAAGAGCAGGGTGAGCACGTGCGCCTGGCGTTCCGTCAGCACCCCGGGCGGCAGTTCCAGGCGTCCTCCGAAGGGCCGGTCCTCGGGCGCGGCCAGTTCCTCGTCCAGTTCCACGGTGGCGCGGCGCGCCTCGGGGCGGCGCAGCCAGTCCAGGGCCACGGAGCGCCCCACCACCGTGAGCCACGTGGAGAGCGAGGCCCGCTCCTCCCTGTAGGACCGCAGCAGCCGGAAATCATCTTTGATCAAACGCAGGAACACCTCTTGCATGACGTCTTTCGCGTCGTCGGCCGAAGCAGAGGGGGAACGCAGGCGTAACGTACGCAGCACAACGCCGTAGAGCAGCCCGGAAAAATCTTCCACAAAGCGGTCCCAGGCAATTTTTTCCCCTGCAACGACCCGGCCGATGTCCGAATGCCTCGCGGGCACGGAAATGTCCTTCATATCCAACACCTCGAAACTTCAGGTAATGGCTTTCCGGCGCAGTGGCCGTATCCCGTCGGGAGGCGTCGTGTTCGGCGCTCCCCGCAGGGATATCAGCAGGGCGTGTGCCAGCAGGGCAGGTTTTTCCGGGAAAAGAAGGGCGGGCTGATTATTCGTGGCCCGGGGGGCCGGGCAGGGCGAAGCGTTCCAGGCTCAGGTCGTCCAGGTCCAGCACGGCCATGCGGCCCGTGGGGCCGCCCAGGCGGGGCGGCCTGCCCAGGGCGAGGCGCACCGCTTCGGCCAGCATGAGCCCCGCTGCCACCTGGATGGCCGGGGCCAGGCAGCCCAGCACGTCCTCCGCGCCGGGGCCGGAAGACGTGCCAGACGGGCACATCAGGCCTGCGGGGCCTGTCCAGCCCGGCAGCACCGTGGCGGCCGTGGCCGTGGACCCCGCCACACTTCCCGTGACGAGCGGCACTCCCGCCCGGGCCGCGCCGCGTTCCGCCGCAGGGCGGCAGGCCATGCCGCCCAGGGCGTCGATGGCCACGTCCGCGCCCTGGAAGAACCTGGCGAAGTCTTCGGGCGCGAGGCGCACCTGCCGGGCGCGCAGTTCCACGGCGGGATTGATTTCCCGCGCGCGTGCCACGGCCGCGCCGACTTTGGACGCGCCCAGGGTGGCCTCCGTGGCCAGGAGCTGGCGGTTGAGGTTGGTGGGCTCGAAGAGGTCGGGGTCGGCCGCGTCGATGCGGCCGAATCCCAGGCGGCACAGGCCCTCCAGTACGGGGCCGCCAAGGCCTCCCAGGCCCGCCAGGGCCACCTTCGACTCCAGGAGCTTCGCCTGGGCTTCGCAATCCAGCGTCTTGAAATTGCGCAGGTAGCGCTCGGGCACGATGCCCGCGCGCAGGGCCTCGATCTCGGCCTGACGCAGGGAGAGGCCCGCCAGATGCGCCGCGCTGCGGCAGGCGCGGTGGGGCAGCACGCGTACGGGCGTGTCGTCGGGGAGCAGGGAGTCCCGGGCCAGTTCCTCGAAGGGGGATGTCATGGAGCGTCCGGGTCGGTTTCGGCGCGGCGTTCGCCCGGGGGGACGTCGGGGGCCAGGGGGCAGCCGGAGGCCGAGGGGATGCCCTTGGCGAGGGGAGGGCCGGGCGGCCGGTTCATCCCATGTTCCGGAAGCCCAAGAGCACGCGGTAGGGGCCGGGCACGCCGGGCGGAGCCAGGGCGACCCGGTCGCCGGGGCGCACCACGGCATGCTCCGGGGCGCTGGCCTTGCCGTTGACGAACACCACCTCCACCTGGTCGCGGGTCACGTCCAGGCGGGCGAGCAGTTCTTCGCCGGTGGTTTCCGGGGGCACGTCGAGGCTCATGGGGCTCGTCCAGCCGCGCTCCCGGAAGAGTTCGGAGAGGCCCATGAAGGCGCGGATTTCGATGGTCGCTGGCACGGACGAATCCTCCATTGATCCAGGATTGTTCGCGACGTGCGCCGGGGGCGCGGCTCAGCCCCCGCCCACGGCGGGGAACAGGCTCACGCGGTCCCCGTCGGCCAGGGGCTTGTCCAGGGCGGCGTGCGCGCCGTTGACGAAGAGCACGGCCACCTGGTCCGGCTCGATGCCCAGCCGCGCGATCACGTCCTTGGCCGTCTCGCCGGGTTGGAGCGGGACGTGTTCGGCGTCGGCGGGCTGGAAGGGGGCCAGCGTGGCGAAGCACTTCACGGTGATCTGCATGTTCCAAACCTACGGGGGACCGGTCAGGGAGTCAACCGGACCGGGGATTTCGGGCCGACGACGTCGCCAGGAAACGTTGGCCATGGGACGCCGACTCAGGTGACGCCGCTCTGGGGCTGTCGGACAGGAAGCGCCGGAGGGCGGACGGCCCGGGGGCCGTCCGCCTCTGGTTCCGGCGGGATTGGGCTAGAAGTTGAACACTTCGTCGATTTCCTCGTCGGTGAAGTCCCAGACCACGTTGTGGGGCGGGCAGGGCTCCTCGAAGAACTCGGGCAGGCGGTCGTGGGCGTTGGTGAAGCCCGCGCGGCGGTTGAAGTCGCGTTCGGCCTTGAGGATGGTCTTGCCCAGGGCGGTGACGTCGTCGCCGGTGAGGGAGAGGTTGTAGCGGGCGTTGATCATGTCCACCAGGGCGTTGAAGCCGTCCGCGATGTCTAGGATGGCGAAGGCGATGAACAGGCACATGCCGGTGCTGTCCACGGCGGCCGTGGCGATCTGGAGGTTGCGCGAGAGCTCCACCTGGCCTTCCTTGCCCAGGGGATCCACGTAGCCGCCCACCTTGAGGATGTTGGCGGCCACGGCGTAGCCTGCGGTGTGGTCCGCGCCCATGGGGGTGGTGGCGTAGGTGAGGCCGACGCCCTTGACGGCGCGGGGGTCGTAGGCGGGGATGGCCTGGTTTTTCACCACGGGCACGCGGGTGATGCCGTACATCTGGCCCACGGCGGCCGCGCCGCAGCCCAGGATGCGGCCCAGGGGCGTGCCCTGGCGGATCTGCTTCACGAGGTCGAGGGATGCCTTGGCGTCGCCCCAGGGGATCACGCCCGCGTCCATGGCCACGGCCAGGGCCACGGAGGTCTCGATGGAGTCCACGCCCACCTCGTCGTATTCGCGGTCGATGAGGGCGATGCCGTCCAGGTTGTCGATGGCGGCGTCCGCGCCCAGGGCCCAGATGGTCTCGTATTCGAAGCCGCTGGTGATGTATTCGCCCTTCTCGTCCACGTAGTGCTGCGAGCAGCGGATGATGCAGCCCTTGTGGCAGCCGTGGGTGGTTTTGCCGCCGCGCGCGGAGATGGTGGCTTCCATGGTCTCGCCGCCGATGTTGTTGGCCCATTCGTTGCGGCCGCGGCGGAAGTTCTCGGTGGGCAGGCCGCCCGCCTCGTTGAGGATGTTCACCAGGATGTTGGTGCCGTATTTGGGCAGGCCCTGGCCGGTGACCGGGTGGGTGGTCAGGGCGTTGGCGAAGCGCTTGGCCGCGCTCTTGAAGGCGTCGGGGTTGGCGATGGTCACGCCGGGCGCGCCGGTGTCGTCGATGACCACGGCCTTGATCTTCTTGGAGCCCATCACCGCGCCCAGGCCGCCGCGTCCGGCGCTGCGCAGGTTGCCGTCGGGGTCGGCGAAGGAGATGTTCGCGGAGGAGAGGCGCATCTCACCGGCGGGACCGGCCAGGGCCACGCCCACTTTGGGGCCGTATTTGGCCTGGAGGAATTTCACGGCCTCGTAGTTGCCCTTGCCGAGGATCTCGGCGGGGGCGTCTTCGATGGTCACGGAGTCCATGGCCACCTTGACCACATAGAACTTGTCCTCGGCGGGGAGGCCTTCGAAGACGATGGCCTTGATGTCCATCTTGGCCATGCGCTGGGAGAAGGTGCCGCCAGCGTTGCTCTCCTTGATGGTGCCGGTGAGGGGGCTCTTGGCGCCGCAGGAGATGCGCCCGGAGTTGGCGGCGCTGGTGCCGGTGAGGAAGCCCGGGGCGAAGATGAGCTTGTTGTTTTTGCCCAAGGGGTGGCAGGTGGGCTTCACTTCGTTGGCCACGAAGATGGAGGTGAGGCCGCGCCCGGCCAGCCCGGCATACTGCTCGGGGCATTCCTCGGTCTTGACGGACTTCGAGCCCATGTCCACGCGGATGAATTTTGCCATGTGAGCCTCCGTTGTATGCTGAAAGGATTGGTTGTTGCCGCTGGATGCCCGCCTGCCCCCTCCGGGACGCGCGGCCGGGGCCTCGCCGCCGGTCCTGCGGGCGCACGCTTCAAACGCCTTCGTTTCCTTCATGCATGACTATGTCGCGCCTGACATAATCTTCCGATCCGCCCATGATGTCCGCGTCTGATGTGTTGCGCGGGCATTGTCGTGATGCATCTTGCGCTTCAACTTGTGTCTGATGTGGCATAATGCGTCGTTTCTTGATGCAAAGCGCGATGAATACGCCCGGACAGAAGTCTAGGGTACGTTTAGGAAGGTGCCTGTTGACTGTCAACGTATGCCGATGGTGGCATAAGAGTCATAGGGAATCATGGGCTACAAATTTGTAGCAGGTGGGTTTTCGGTGTGATGCGCTATGACCCGGATTGAGTCGTTCTGACCCATGTCCGAAAGAGGGGGAGCGGGAGGGCTGTGCTGTAATAATATGCTTTATGTTCAGACGGTTGGACTGGATGTGCGGGGTGTGCGGCCCCTACGCGGAAGCCTCGTCGCGGGGCGTTTGCGCGCCGTATCCCGCCGGGCGAAAAGAATGAAAAATGATTGCGAAAATTCGGGCCGGATCACCTGTGGAGCTTGTTGCGCAGGGCAAAGGCGAAGATGGCCGCCTGGATGGGGATGAGGAGGCGTGAGAGGAGGAGGGCGGGGCTAGGCGGCGCGGTCGCGCATGGCCGTCCAGCCCGCGCAGGCCAGCGCCAGGGTCCAGGGCAGGAAGGATGCGCCGGATTCGTAGTTCTGCCACTGGCGGGGACTTACGCCCAGTTCGCGGGCGGCCTGCGCCTGGGTGAGCCCGTGGCGCTCGCGCCATCGGCGCAGTCCGTCGGGGGTGAGGGGCGCTCCGCGCTGTTCGCTTTCGAGCAGCTGCAGGTGTACGGAGTCGATTTCCAGGTCGTCGTCGAGGAAGGCCACAGTGGATCCGTATTCGCCCACGTGGGCCTTGGCGAAGAGTTCCGGGTTCCGGAGGCGGTGGATGCCTTTGGATTCGATCCACACGGCGAGGGAAATGGTGGAGCGGGAACCGTCCGCCCAGGAGACGGCCAGGGTTTGCTCCGGCAAAGGCTCCACGGCGGCGATGGCCTTGGGGCCGAAGGGCCAGGGCACGCGTTTCACGGGTTCAGCTCCTGCCAGATGGTGAAAAGAGAGTCACGGTTTTCGGCGGCCCATTCCAGGGCGACCTTGCCGCTGCGCCGGGCGGTCTTGTCGCCTTTCACTTCTCCGGACGTAAGGTCCACGCAGAGTTCGCCCTCCGGTGTGTCCACATGGAAATGGGGCGGCAGATGGTCACCCGTGAGAATCGTGATCCGGGCCTTACCGAATCGCCGGACGGTGACCATGCGAAGATGGTACGCAATGAATGCGTGTTGTCAAGGTCATCGGTGGAGCTTGTTCCCTTCCATCCCCCTCTTCATCCTTCCATACCACCTCCTGCTGGTTCGGCCACCTGCATTCCGCGCACTTGCAGCATCCCATATCTGCCGTCCCTCGAACTTGTCGTGAAGAGGTTGTGTCGATCATAAATCATACTTAATTGGTATGAGATAAAACGCAAAACGACAAAAACGTACTCACCCTTTCCAGCACGCAGCCCCATCCCCCCAAACACCTCTGCAAGCCAGAATCCACGGGCTGTTTGCCTTCCGGCACGCTCCTTCCGCCCCTGACAACTCTGGTGCGGCCAGCGGAACGGGCCAAAAAAAGTTTCCATAATGTAAATGCCCATGAACCCGCGATTTTGGCCGGATTTCGAGGCCTGGCCTGGGTTTGTGACCGTTTTTCCCCCGTTTTTCCTCTTGACGCGAAGGCCCGAAATACACATGCTCCCTTTCCCGCATTCCGTGTGCCCGGGCCACCCATGCCTCGGGACAATTCGGCCCGCGTCTTCCATGGGGGAGCGGGCCGGGGTGGGCGCACCAACGCCGGCCCTCGCGACCCCCTCCAAAACGATCCGAAAGAGGTGACCGTCTTGGCCTTCGCCCCAATCAACAAGAATTACCACGACTTCTTCGTCGTCCGGGACAAGGAAGCCTGCATCAACTGCCAGGTGTGCGTGCGTCAGTGCTCCTACGGAGTGCACTACTGGGACGAAGCCCGGCAGTGCGTGCGCCACGACAACACCAAGTGCATCGGCTGCCACCGCTGCGAGGCGCTTTGTCCCACCCAGGCCCTGCTCATCCAGGAGAAGCCCTCCACCTTCAAGCCCAACGCCCTCTGGCGGCCGGTGTTCATCAAGAACATCTACAAACAGGCCGACTCCGGCGGCGTGCTCCTGGCGGGCATGGGCTCCCCCGTGGACATCCCCGTCTACTGGGACAAGATGCTCCTCGACGCGAGCCAGGTCACCAACCCCTCCATCGACCCGCTGCGCGAACCCATGGAGCTGCGCACTTTCCTGGGCGCCAAGCCCAACGCGCTCCAGTTCGAGCAGACCGACCAGGGGCCCAAGGTCAAGACGGAGATGAAGCCCAACATCAAGCTCAACACGCCGATCATGTTCTCGGCCATGAGCTTCGGCTCCATCAACTTCAACCTGCACGTGGCCATGGCCCGCGCCGCCACCGAGCTGGGCACCTTCTACAACACCGGTGAGGGCGGCCTGCACCACAGCCTCTACCAGTACGGGGCCAACACCATCGTGCAGGTGGCCTCCGGCCGCTTCGGCGTGCACCGCGACTACCTCAACGCGGGCGGCGCCATCGAGATCAAGATCGGCCAGGGCGCCAAGCCCGGCATCGGCGGCCACCTTCCCGGCGAGAAGATCAACGCCAAGGTCTCCGAGACGCGCATGGTCCCCCTGGGCTCCGACGCCATCTCGCCCGCGCCGCACCACGACATCTACTCCATCGAGGATCTCCACCAGCTCATCTTCGCCCTCAAGGAAGCCAGCGCCTACCGGGTGCCGGTTTCGGTGAAGATCGCGGCGGTGCACAACGTGGCGGCCATCGCCTCGGGCATCGTGCGCGCCGGCGCGGACATCGTGACCATCGACGGCGTGCGCGGCGGCACCGGCGCGGCCCCGGCCATGATCCGCGACAACGTGGGCATCCCCATCGAGCTGGCCCTGGCCAGCGTGGACCAGCGCCTGCGCGACGAAGGCATCCGCAACCAGGCCTCCATCGTGGCCGCGGGCGGCACGCGCTGCTCCGCCGACGTGGTGAAGGCCATCGCCCTGGGCGCGGACGCCGTGTACATCGCCACCGCGGCGCTGCTCTCCGTGGGCTGCACCCTTTGCGCGCGCTGCTACACCGGCAAGTGCCCCTGGGGCATCGCCACCAACGACCCCTACCTGGCCAAGCGCCAGAACCCCGACATCGCGGCCAAGAAGATGGTCAACCTCGTGCGGGCCTGGTCCCACGAAATCGAGGAGATGCTGGGCGGCATGGGGCTCAACTCCATCGAGAGCCTGCGCGGCAACCGCGACAAGCTGCGCGCCGTGGGCCTGAACTCCGTGGAGCTCGACACCCTGGGCGTCAAGGCCGCCGGGAGGTAACCCGCCATGAAGAAGATCTATCCCAACAAGGAAGTGTGCATCGGCTGCCACCTCTGCGAGGTGGCCTGCGTGACCGCCCACTCCAAGACCAAAGACACCATCCTGGCCCACAACGTGGAAAAGGCCCAGGAAGGCCTGGCGCCGCGCCGCAACGTGGCCCAGGACGGCCCCATCTGCGTGGCCCTCTCCTGCCGCCACTGCGAAGAGCCCATGTGCGTGGCCGCCTGCATCTCCGGCGCCCTCACCAAGAACCCGGAGACCGGGCGCTGCGAATACAACGAGGAGCAGTGCGTGGGCTGCTGGTCCTGCCTGATGGCCTGCCCCTTCGGCTCCATCCGCAGGCACCCGTTCAAGGAAAAGATCGTCAAGTGCGACATGTGCGCGGGACGCGACACCCCCGCCTGCGTGGAAGCCTGCCCCAACGCTGGCCTGGTCTTCGAAGATCGCGGCAAGGACTAAGCGGAGAATACCGATGAAATACGTGATCGTGGGCAACGGCGTGGCCAGCGTGGGAGCCATCGAGGGCATCCGCAGGGTCGATCCCGACGGCGAGATCCTGGTGGTCTCCGAGGAGAGCTCCCCCACCTACGGCCGCCCGCTCATCTCCTACCTGCTGGCCGGCAAGATCGGCCCCGAGCGCATGCAGCTGAGGCCCGTCACCTTCTATGACAAGAACAAGGTCAAAATGATCCTTGGCGCAAAGGTGACTTCCATCGACACCAAGGCCAGGACCGTGGCCACCGCCGACGGACACAACTACCCCTACGACAGGCTCCTGCTGGCCACCGGCGGCGTGCCCTTCGTGCCGCCCCTGCCCGGCAAGGACGGCTCCGGCGTCTACTCCTTCACCACCCTGGCCCACGCCGAAACACTGGTGGACGTGGCCAAGAACTGCAAGCAGGTGGTGGTGATCGGCGGCGGCCTCATCGGCCTCAAGGCCGCCGAGGCCCTGCACGACAGGGGCGTGAAGGTCTCCATCGTGGAGCTGGCCCCCCGCGTGCTCTCCGCCGCCTTCGACGACAAGGCCGGAAACCTCGTCTCCAAGCGCCTGGAGGAAGTGGGCATCAGCGTGCACTGCTCCACCCAGGCCACCGAGATCAAGCGCGGACCCGACGGCGAGGTGCAGGGCGTCACCCTCAAGAACGGCGTCTTCCTGCCCGCCCAGGCCGTGGTGATCGCCATCGGCGTGGTCCCTGCGGCAGCCCTGGCCAAGGACGCGGGCATCAAGGTGGACCGCGGCGTGGTGGTGGACGAATCCCTCGCCTCCTCCGATCCCTCGGTGTTCGCGGCCGGAGACGTGGCCCAGGCCAAGGACCTGATCCTGGACGAGAACCGCGTGGTGCCCATCTGGCCCAACGCCTTCAACCAGGGCTTCTACGCGGGCAAGAACATGGCCGGAGGCCAAAGCCCCTACACGGGCGGCCTGGCCATGAACTCCATCTCCTTCTACGGCCTGCCCACCGTTTCCGTGGGCGTGGTGAACCCCGCCCCGGACGAGACCGGCATCGAGGTGTTCGACGCCCTGGACGAGGAACACGGCACCTACCGCAAGCTCGTCTTCAAGGACGAGCGCCTGGTGGGCTACGTGCTCGTGGGCGACATCGACACCGCCGGGCTCTACACCGGCTTCATCCGCTTCAAGTTCCCCCTGGACCCGGCCGTCAAGGAGAAGCTCGTGGGCGGACAGCCCTCCATCCTCCAGTGGCCGGAAGGCTTCTTCGACGAGAAGTTCAATCCCGTCGGCGCCCAAGAGATCGTTTAAGGAGACGCGAAAGCCCATGAAGGCACCAGAAAGATACTACGACTTCCAGAAGGACATCTCGGGGTGCGGCGTCTTCGGCGTCATCAACACCAAGCGCGAGCTCATCCCCGGGTCCATGCCCATCCAGGCCATGTGCACCATGCACGACCGGGGTAACGGCCTCGGCGGCGGCTTCGCGGCCTACGGCATCTATCCCGAGCACGCCGACAAGTACGCCTTCCACATCATGGCCGACACCCAGGAAGGGCTCGACCGCGCCGAGGAACTGGTGAAGCTGTTCTTCACCATCCACGAATCGCAGCCCATCCCCACCAAGCCCACCCCCGTGATCAAGAACCCGCCCCTGGTCTGGCGGTTCTTCCTCACCCCCAAGCAGGGCATGGACCGGCCCATGTGGCGCACCAACGACGAGAAGGACTACGTCGTCAACGTCATCATGCACATCAACAAGAAGACCCCGGCCTTCGTCTTCTCCTCGGGCAAGAACATGGGCGCCTTCAAGGGCGTCGGCTTCCCCGAGGACATCGCCGAGTTCTTCCGCCTCGACGAGTATTCCGCCTACATCTGGACCGGTCACAACCGTTTCCCCACCAACACTCCCGGCTGGTGGGGCGGCGCGCACCCCTTCACTCTGCTGGACTGGTCCATCGTGCACAACGGCGAAATCAGCTCCTACGGCATCAACCGCCGCTACCTCTGCGAGCACGACTACGAGTGCACCCTCATGACCGACACCGAGGTGGTGGCCTACGAGCTGGACCTCCTGGTGCGCAAGCACGGCCTCTCCCTGCGCATGGCCTCCTGGGTCTTCGCGCCCCCGTTCTGGGACGAGATCGACCGCATGCCCGAGGAACAGAAGCAGGCCTTCACCGCCCTGCGCATGGTCTACGGTTCGGCGCTGCTCAACGGACCCTTCGCCATCCTGGTCTCCGACGGCACGTGCCTCATGGGCCTGAACGACCGCATCAAGCTGCGGCCCCTGGTCATCGCCGAAAGCGGGGCCAACGTGTTCATGTCCAGCGAGGAGTCCTCCATCCGCGACGTCTGCCGCGAACTGGACAACGTCTGGGCTCCCAAGGCGGGCGAACCCGTCATCGTGAAGCTGGAAGACTAGGAAGAGAATATCGGGGGAAACCTTTTGTGAACAAAAGGTTTCCCCCGAACCCCCTTCCAAAAAACTTTAGTGGGCTTCGCGGGCGTCACCGGCCATGCGTGCGGTGAACGGCGAAGCCATAACCGAGGGGGTCTGGGGGGAATCATTCCCCCCAGCGGGTGCAGGGCAGGGCCCTGCCGGGGTCCAGGGGCAGAGCCCCTGGCCTTGCCGCCGGAGACTCCCCCTCCAGTGAGGGAGCGACATGCTGCTCGACGCCGACAACGTCTACTACCGTGAGCTGAACAAGCAGATCCGCGAACTGGTGGCCCAGGGCGAAACCGAGTTCGAGATCATCAACGTGCGCGGCCAGCGCTACATCGCCGACGGCCTGGACGGGGACCTCAAGTTCCTGGTCAAGGGCGTGCCGGGGCAGGACATGGCCGCCTTCATGCGCGGCCCCACCATCCACGTGCAGGGCAACGCCCAGGACGGCGTGGGCAACACCATGGACGACGGCCTCGTGGTCATCGACGGCATGGCCGGCGACGTGGTGGGCTACGCCATGCGCGGCGGCAAGGTGCTCGTGAAGGGCGACGTGGGCTACCGCGTGGGCATCCACATGAAGGCCTACAAGGAAAAGTTCCCCGTGCTGGTGATCGGCGGCAAGGCCGGCGACTTCCTGGGCGAGTACATGGCCGGCGGGGCCATCATCCTGCTGGGCATGTTCACCGGCAAACCCTCTGCGCCCATCTGCGGGCGCTCGCTGGGCACCGGCATGCACGGCGGCGTGATCTACGTGCGCGGTGAAGTTCCCCTGGAACAGCTGGGACCCCATTTGAAGACCGAACCGGTGGACGAAGAGGACATGAAGCTCATCACCGCCAACCTCGAACAGTTCTGCCAGGAATTCGGGGTTGACTTGAAGGCCGTTTTGGCTGAACCCTTCCAGCGCGTGAAGCCGTTCTCCCACCGTCCGTACGGCAACCTCTACGTTGCCTGCTAGGCTGGAAGAACACGTAACCAACCACTGGAGGATTCAATGTTTCTGACCAGCGTGGCCCATGCCATGGGACAGATGCCCGCGGGGGGCGCCGACGGCGGCCAGGGCGGGCTGATGTCCTTCCTTCCGCTGATCCTGATGTTCGTCATCTTCTACTTCCTGCTGATTCGTCCGCAGCAGAAGAAGCAGAAGGAAATGCGCGAGATGCTCAAGAATCTCAAACGCGGCGACCGAATCCTCACCGGCGGAGGCATCTACGGGCGCATCGATTCCATCACCGACGACAAGGTCAACGTGGAGATCGCGCCCGGCGTGGTCATCACGGTGATGCGCAGCTACGTGGCCGGTCTGGCCGACATGGTGCAGGCCCAGGCCCAGAACAAGAAGGGCAAGAAGGCCGACGAGGCCCCCAAGGCCGTCGAGAAAAAGGCCGAAGAACCCAAGAGCGACGCGCCGGAAGAGAAGAAATAATTCCGCTTCCGTCCGTCTGATCGACCATTCGCGAGGGGAAACCTGGGGTTTCCCCTTTCGCGCATTCCAAGGAGCGTGCATGTCCAGCCTGTCCTGGCGTCTGATCGTGGTGGGGATCGTCCTCGTCCTGGGGCTCGTGTTCACCCTGCCGTCCGTCGAATCCGTGCGGCAATCGCCGCTGGGCAAAATGCTGCCCGCCAAGCAGGTGAGCCTCGGCCTCGACCTCAAGGGCGGCATCCACCTCACCCTGGGCGTTGACCTGGACAAGGCCCTGGCCAACTCCCTGTCCCAGGCCGGACAGGACATCAAGGCCCAGGCCCAGGAGAAGGAACTGACCGTCATCCGGCAGAATCTCCTGGACGCCCGCCGCCTGGAGTTCGTGCTGGCCACGCCGGGCAAGAAGGCCGAATTCGACGAACTGCTCAAGCGCGACTTTCCCTCGCTCGCCGTGGCCTCCAGCGCGGCGGTCGAGGACGACAAGGTCAAGTATGTGGTGCAGTACAAGCCCGAGTACGTGAAGAACCTGGAAGGCCTCACCCTCGACCAGGCCGTGAAGACCATCCGCAACCGCATCGACCAGTTCGGCGTGGCCGAGCCCGACATCCGCAAGCAGTCCGGCGACCGCATCCAGATCCAGCTGCCCGGCATGAAAGACCCCGAGCGCGCCATCGCCCTGGTGGGCAAGACCGCCCACCTGGAATTCAAGATCGTGGACGAAACCGCCGACGTGGCCAAGGCCCAGAAGGGCAACCTGCCCCCGGGCCGCGAGCTGGTGATGGAACGCGTTTCCGCCCCCGGCGGCGAGTATGCGGAAAAGCCCCTGGTGGTGAAGTCCGACGCGGTGCTCACGGGCGAGCACATCGCCGACGCCCGCGTGAACTTCGACCAGAACAACAACCAGCCTTACGTGGGCCTTGTCTTCACCCAGCGCGGCGCGAAGATCTTCGAGCGCGTCACGGGCGAGAACCTCAAGAAGCGCATGGCCATCATCCTGGACGGCAAGGCCTACTCCGCCCCCGTGATCCAGGACAAGATCGCCGGAGGACGCGCCCAGATCACCGGCCGCTACACCGACACCGAGGCCCGCGACCTGGCCGTGGTGCTGCGCGCCGGCGCGCTGCCCGCCCCCGTCACCGTGCTCGAACAGCGCACCGTGGGCCCCTCCCTGGGGCAGGAGTCCATCGACAACGGCATGATGAGCATCGGCGTGGCCTTCGCGGCCATCGCCCTGTTCATGCTGGTCTATTACGGGCTGTCCGGCGTGGTGGCCAACGTGGCCCTTGTGCTCAACCTGGTGCTGATCATGGCCGGGCTCTCGCTCTTCGGGGCCACGCTCACGCTGCCGGGCATCGCGGGCATCCTGTTGACCATCGCCCTCTCGGTGGACGCCAACATCATCATCTTCGAGCGCATTCGCGAAGAGATCCGCCTGGGCCTGCCCTGGCGCGCCTCCATCAAGGAGGGCTTCGCGCGCGGCACGCTGACCATCCTGGACGCCAACGTGACCACGCTCATCGCGGCCATCGTGCTCTACGAGTACGGCACCGGCCCCATCCGCGGCTTCGCCGTGACGCTCATGCTGGGCATCGTGGCTTCCATGTTCACGGCCATCTTCGTGAGCCATTCGCTGCTGGACCTCTTCACCCTGGGCAAGAAGCCCGAGGCGAAGCTCTCCATCTAGTCCGGCGCTCTCGCGGAGGCATTGCAGCAAAGGGCGCGGCCATGGCCGCGCCCTTTTGCTTGACGCCAAACCCCGAAGCGGGGTTTGCGAGATACGCTTACGGGCGGCAAAGCCGCCCTGCTCCAGGCTGCGCTTCGCGCAGGGCTGCTGAAAAAGCCGCAAAGCCGAGTTTGTCAGCAACCTCGGGGCGCGGCCATGGCCGCAGCCTTTTTCGTTGGGCGTCCGGCTTCGCTGGCCGACGCGGGACCGCGCGCCGCGCAAGGGCGTTGCGCGGCGGCCCCTGGCTCACGCGTCCTTCAGTTCACGCGGTAGTGGCAGCCCAGGCTCCGGGTGTTGCGCATGGCCAGGAGCGTGATGATGTAGGCGGCCTGGCAGCCGTGGAAGAGGTCCACGATGGGCTTGGAGAGGGGCGTCTCGCGGTAGAAGTCGTGCAGGTGGACGTTGAGGTCCCGCAGGTCCTCGAAGGCGCGCTTAAGGCGCGAGGCCGTGCGGTGGATGCCCACGTAGTTCCACATGGTGGACTTGATGGTGGTCCAGTCCTGGGCCACGAGGGCGGGGTCCTCGTTGCGGTCCTGGCCGGGTGAGACCCAGTCGGGGATGGAGTCCAGGAGTTTCTTGGGGAGTTTGGGCTTGGAGGCGTAGCGGTGGCCGATGTAGGCTCCCGCGCCCACGCCCCAGACGATGCATTCCAGGAGCGAGGTGGAGGCCATGCGGTTGGCCCCGTGCACGCCGGTGCAACTGCACTCGCCCACGGCGTAGAGGCGGTCCACGGTGGTGCGGCCATACACGTCCACGAGCACGCCGCCGCAGGAGTAGTGCTCGGCGGGGACCACGGGGATGGGCTCGCGGGCGATGTCGATGCCGATCTCGGCGCACTTGGCGGCGATGCCGGGGAAGCGGCGCGCCACGTCGTCCACGTGGTTGGCGGCGTCGAGGAACACGCAGTCCTCGCCGGAGCGCAGGAGCTCTTCCATGATGGCCCGGGTTACGATGTCGCGCGGGGCCAAGTCGGCGCGGGCGTCGTAGCGGGGCATGAAGGCCTCGCCGCGCGCGTTGACGAGCCTGGCCCCCTCGCCGCGCATGGCCTCGGTGATCAGGAAGCGGCGGTCGGCGCGGTGGAAGAGCGAAGTGGGGTGGAACTGGATGTACTCCATGTTCAGGAAGCGCGCGCCGCAGCGGTAGGCCATGGCCAGGGCCGAGCCCACGCAGGCCCGGGTGTTGGTGGTGTGCAGGTAGATCTGCCCCACGCCGCCCGTGGCCAGGATGGTGTAGTCGGCCAGGATGGTCTCCACCACGCCGGTTGCTTCGTTGAACACGTAGGCCCCCAGGGCCTGGTTCACCAGATGGTACTTGTACTCCATGAGCGAGGCGTGGTGGTGCGAGGTGAGCACGTCCACGGCCGTGCGCCGGGTGAGCACGGTGATGTTGGGGTGGGCCTCCACGGCCCGGACCATGCATTCCATGATGGAGCGGCCCGTTGAGTCGGCGCAGTGCACGATGCGCGGCAGACTGTGGCCGCCCTCCTTGGTGAGGTGGTACTGGCCGTCGCGGCCGCGCTCGAAGGGCACGGCGAGCTTGTCGATGAGCAGCTGGGACACCACCTCCGGCCCCTTGCGGGCCAGGTGGCGCACGGCGGCCAGGTGGTTGTGGTTGGCCCCGCAGGTGAGGATGTCGCGCTCCAGGAGCTTGGGCGAGTCGCCGGGGCCGGTGTGCACGATGCCGCCCTGGGCCAGGGCCGAGTTGCCGTCGGTGAGCTTGTCGCCGGCGCTGAGGAGCGTGACCTCGAAGCCCTTGTCCGCCAGGGTCAGGGCGGCGGCGCAGCCCGCCGAGCCGGAACCGATGACCAGGACCTGTGTCTTGCTGCGGAATTGGTACATGGGGCCTCCCGGCCTGGCTAGCGGCCCGCCTCGACTGGCGTGACGGACAGAAGTTCCTGGAACACGCGGGGCTCGATTTCCACCAGCACGCCGCGCCGCCCCGCGTTCACCAGCACGCGGGGCAGGGCGAGGATGCTCTTTTCCAAGCACACCGGCAAGGGCTTGCGCGTGGCGAAAGGCGAGATGCCCCCCACCAGATAGCCGGTGTGGCGCTGGGCGGCCTCCGGCGCGCAGGGCGTAACGGACTTCACACCCATCTGGCGGGCCAGCTCCTTGAGCGACACCTCGCGGTCGCCGTGCATGAGCACGAGGAACGGCCGCCCGGATTCGTCCTCGAAGACCAGGGTCTTCACCACGGCGTGCTCGTCCACGCCCAACTCGCTGGCGGCGCGTCCGGTGCCGCCGTGGTCCACGTAGTCGTAGGGCCTGGCCGTGAAGGCCACCTTGCGGGCCTTGAGCAACTGGGTGGCCGGGGTGGCCGGGGGCTTGGCCACGGCGGGTTCAGCCTTTCTTCGGCGCGCAGGCGTCCAGCATGCGTTGCAGGGCCAGCTTCGCCGGTTCCTTGAGGGCTTCGTCCACCTCCACCGAGGGCGAACCGTCCAGGTTTTCCAGAAGCCTGGCGAGGTTGGGCTCGGTGATCTTCTCCATGTTGGAGCAGGTGGAGTGGAGCAGCGGGCGCACCACCTTCACGCCGCTGTACTGTTGGGCCAGGCGGTTCACCAGGTTGAATTCGGTGCCCACGTAGACGGTGGAACCCTCGGGGGCTTCGGCCACGAAGCGGATGATCAGCGACGTGGAGCCGCAGGCGTCGGCCAGGGCCACGGTGTTGGGGTGGCATTCGGGGTGCACCACCACCAGACAGCCGGGCGATTCGGCACGGGCCTTGCGGATGGATTCGGGCTTGAAGCGCGAGTGGATGACGCACTGGCCGGGCCACAGCAGGAGCTTCGCGCGGCGGGCGCGTTCCAGGTCGATGGCCTGGCCGTGCTCGCGGATGTCCAGGATGTTGCGGTCTTCCTTGGGCAGGGCGATCCAGTCAGCGGCATTGAGGCCCAGGCGCACGTCGGGGAGAAAGAGGGTGTGGCCGCCCCGGGCCATGGCCCAGGAGAGCATGGTCTTGGCGTTGGCCGAGGTGCACACCGAGCCGCCGCGCGCGCCCACCAGGGCCTTCACGGCCGCCGAGGAGTTCACGTAGGTGAGGGGCGTGGCCGTCAGGCCGCCTTCTTCCAGGCGGTCCAGCACCTTGGCGGCCAGCCAGGCCGGGGCCATGTCCGACATGACGCAGCGGGAGTTCATCTCCGGGATGAGCACCTTCTGGCCGGGCTTGGCCAGGATGGCCGCCGTCTCGGCCATGAAGAATACCCCGCAGAAAACGATGTAGCGGGCCTCCAGGCCAGGCACGCGGCGGGAGAGTTCCAGGGAGTCGCCGGTGTGGTCGGCGTGGCGGGCCACGGCGTCGGACATGTAGTGGTGGGCCAGGATGACCAGATCCTTGCCCAGGCGGGCGCGGACGCTCTCGATGGTGTCGAAGTCTTTGGAATCGCTCATGGTGTCAGGCCTTGTCCAGTTGCATGCTGTAGTCCGCGTAGGGAGCGGAGTGGGTGATTCGGCCCACGGAGACGAAATCCGCCCCCAGGCGGGCCAGTTGGGGAAGCTGTTCCAGGCTCACACCGCCGGAGAGTTCGGTCTCGATGCCCGGCGGGATGGTCTCCAGGGCATGGCGCATGGTTTCCATGTCCATGTTGTCGAGCATGATGCGTTCGGGCCGCAGGGCCACGGCTTGGCGCACCTCGTCCAGGGAGCGGCATTCCACCTCCAGGGGCGGGCAGTCCCGGGGCAGGGAGCGGCGCACGGCCTCCACGGCCTGGGGCACGCCCCCGGCGCGGTCCACGTGGTTGTCCTTGAGCATGAGCATCACGGCCAGGTCCATGCGATGGTTGTGGCCGCCGCCCACGCGCACGGCGTATTTTTCGGGGTAGCGCAGGCCGGGAAGGGTCTTGCGGGTGTCCAGCAGGCGGGTGCGCGAGCCCTCCAGGGCCGAGACGTAGCGGGCCGTGAGGTTGGCGATGCCCGAGAGGTGGCACAGGAAGTTGAGGATAACCCGTTCCGCCTTGAGCAGGCCCTCGGCCGGGCCTTCGAACACGGCCACCACGGGGCCGCGCCGGGCGCGCCGGGCCGCCTCGGAACAGGGGGGCGACGCCCCGTCGGGCAGGGCCAGATCGCCGTCCTGGGCGTGGTAGACCCGGGCCACTGCCTCCAGGATGCCCATGCGCTCGAAGACCACGTCGGCCATGGGCAGGCCCGCCACGAGCGTGGGTTCCTTGGCGCGGATGCGGGCCGTGAGGCGGTCCGTGGGTGAGAAGACGGCGCGTGCGGTGAGGTCGGGGCCGTCCTCGTCCAAGGCCAGGTCCGCGGCGCGGTGGAGGAAGGCCAGGGCCTTGCCGGTGAAGAAGTCCTGGAAGGAAGTCATGATATGAGGCGATTAGCACCAAACGCCCCAGAGATGAAGGGGGGTGAATCTTGTCACAAAGTTGGAAGCGGACGCCGGGCTTCGAAGGAAACTCGCCGGAAAGAGAAGTGCTTGGTCATAAGGAAGCCCCCCGGCAGGTATCGGATGCGTCACTGACGAAACGCTTGTGATGTGTGCTCGGGAGGCTTCCATTGCGTCCGTCTCGAACGAGCCGACGCACCGTTGGGCGGCGTGGCTCGTTCAGACGGTGGTACGCTACAGCTCAGTCTAGTTAATCTGCTTGAATGCCCAGAATTCCCTGACCTTCCAGTTGCGCCACAACAGGTTGCCCACGAGATGTTCGGGGTCCGAGGTCTTGTGGATGTTGCGGAGTTCATCGATGAGCTTGAGGCAGTGTTCCTTGTCGTAACCCAAGACGTATTCTGCCGGTCTGTGGTAGTCGGTGAGCTTGGCCGAGGGGTTTGTGTGCCAGGCAAGGACATCGCACGGCAGGACCATGCTGGTGGATTCGTTCACGGCCGAAGCGTCGACGAAAAGGCGGTTGAGGCGCATGGTCCGCTGAGCGAAGCGGCGTGCTGCGTCAAGGCATTCCCTGTCATTGGCGGAGAGCCGATCATGGGCCATTGCAAGGAGCTTGTTGTAGAAATAATCCACAAGAATGTTCCAGTCTTGGAAGAAGATCTTGCTCAGATACTTGCGAATGAGGTTGTCGCCGAGTTTCCCCGCGAGAAGGGCATTGAAATTTTCGTCGGTGGAGAAGAAGTCTTGGATGGCCTGTGGGGAGTCGAAGAGTTCGGAGCGTGTCTCGTCGATGAAGGCCTCGAAGATGGGCGACATGGGGGAGAGGCCTTTCACTATGTCGTCACACAGAGCCAAGGTGTAGTCGAACATGCCCACTCCGGCTTCCCGGGCATGCCGCAGGATGAAGGACATTTGCTCGCAACAGACGGTTTCCACAAGCAGGGTGAAGATGCGGATGTACTTGTAATCCTCGAACGAGAGTGTGTTGGTTGCTATGCACACTTCTTCGATCTCGAAGACCCGCTTCCCGTCGTATTCTCCAAATTGGCGAGGGAGAAGGCGGTATTTGGTTTTCATGCCGTAGCGCGCTCGAAACTCGGGTGAAGCGAGGGGGGTGCCCTTGAGCATCATGGTGGTGTACGTGGCTCCGGGGTTGATGCCGGCGTCCACTAGTTGTCTCTGCCCATCGATGTAGGAGGCCAGGGTCTCTTCAGGCATGGGCACGATGATCTCGCAAACGATGGGATCTTGTCCCATGACCTTGAGTTCCCGGGCAATGGAAAAACACTTGTCCAACGGAATGTTGGTCCTTTTGATGATCGCCTCAGTGGTCTTGTTCATGGTCTGTCGGGAGAGACCATACCTGAACCGGTGGCCGAGCATTTTCGTGATGGCGAAGGCCCTGTCCGGATTGACCTTGGATGTTTCCGAATCGATGAAGAGGGGCCAGTTCGTTTCGAGGACGTACTTTTGCAGGTGTTCGGCGATCTCGTAGTCGTGCTTCGTGGTGCCGAAGTTTGAATCGAAGATAGCCAGTCTGTTGCTGTTGATCTTCGAGGTCCTGGCGAAGATGTAATCAATTTCCCGCTTGATGCGTTCCGCGCTGAATTCGGCATGTCCCTTCAGGTTGGAGCCCGTATGGCAATAGGCGCAGAAATAGGGGCAGCCTCTGGTCGTTTGGAGTGACGGGACGTATTTGTCGGAGAGCCACTTGTCCAGAATGCCCATGAGATACGGCGAGGCGATGAAGTCTAGTTTCTTGTTGATTTTCTGGCGCTCTCCGCGAAGCAGTTGGCGCGTGGAAGGCGAGATGCACATGCTCCCCAGAGTAGGGGCTTCCTGGACGCCAGCCAGGCCCGACGGTCCGAAATAAACCGCCTGCACGAGATCGACGAAGGATTGCTCCCCGTTGAAGTGATCGTGAACGTAGAAATCCAGGGCGGGGCGCTGGGTCATGTATTCCAGGCACTCGCCGGGTTCGTCGGGAACGTCCGGCCCGCCCATGACACAGAGCGTCTCCGGGTTCACCTTCTTGGCGAAGGCGAGCATGCTGTAGGACAGATTGGAGTTCCAGCAATAGTTAGAGACCCCCACCACCTCGGGACGCCATGACTGGATGTCGTTCATCAGGGTGTCGACATCGGTATAGAGGCGCAGATCTATCTTGTCGGAGCCGAACGTTCCAATCAAGTGTGCGCCGATGTAGCCGATGCCGATGGGTACATAGGTGGAGTGGATGCCACAGGTGGTGTGGCGAAGATCGCACAGTGCGACTCTGAGTCTGTCACGCATCGGTTTCTCCCTGAAAGTGATCTCCGCTGTTTGCCGCCAGGTAGGGGGGGAATCCATGCCTCCACGAAACGCCACGTCAGGACCTGAATGCAGAAACAAACGGAACAGGAACCCAGTCGACTGTGGCAGAGAGGGGAGACAGAGGTGGAGGATGGCCCGGTAGGTCCGTGGAATGCCCCATACCGCCCCAGAGAAGGCGGCAATAATTTATAGGCACTTTCGTTCTCATGCAAGATAAAGTTTAGGAACCATGCAAGTCGTCAAATGCCGGTCAACCCCGTTATCCCCGCACGATGACGCTGGCCTCGGGGTTGAAGGGGTTGGTGCGCGCGGCCAGGTAGAAGAGGTAGGGGTAGCTGGCCTTGAGGTAGCCCGTGTAGGTGATCCACTGGGCGCTGATCAGCCCGTAGACCCGGCTTGCGTCCCCGGCCAGGTGGCGCAGGTCGCTCTCGGGAAGAGAGTCCAGGTCTGGCGGGCGGCACATGAGCTCGTCGCGCAGATGGTAGATGGCGCGCAGGGTGTCCGAGAAGGCCTCGTGCTCCCCTATGCTGGGGTTTTCCAGCAGCCGCAGGAGCAGGTCGGACTTTTCGGCCAGAAGGGCGCGCAGGGCGTTCATGTCCAGACGGTGCGGGTCCAGGGCGAAATCGTGGCCCTCCAGCAGTTTCGAGGCCTGGCGGAAGCGGGATGGTTCCCACGTGGCGTCCACGCGCAGGCCCTCCGAGAGCCCCGCCGTGTCGCGGTCGGCCCGCACGAGCCGGGTGAGCAACTCGAGCCCCACGTCGGAGAAGAAGATGCCCCGGATCATGTTGCGCTTTTCGCGCTTGGTCTGCTCCTCCTTGCCCGCGAACACCGATTCCGCCACGGACTCGGCCACGGCCACGAACGTGCCCACTCCCGCGAACACCAGGACCATGGCCAGCGTCTTGCCCTCGGTGGACCAGGGGTGGATGTCCCCGTAGCCCACGGTGCCCATGGTGATCACGGTGAAGTACAACGCGTCGAAGAGGCTCAGCCCCTCGATCAGGTGAAAGCCCACCGTGCCGGTGAGCAAGGCAAGGAGGAAACAGCTCCCGTAGATGATCAGGCGTTTTCGTTGCATGCGTGGACCTGCAGGCGCCGGGCGCTCAGGGCATGGCTACCTGGAACGGATGCAGCCGGGGAGTGACGATGCCTGCGCGCACGGCAGGATCGGCCTCGAAGAACGCCCGCGACTCTTCAGGAGATTGGGCGCGGAACACCAGCACCCCGTATGCGCCGTCCGTGCACACGCCCAGGAGCACCACGCGGCCTTGAGCGGCCAGTTCCCGGCAGTGCGCTCCATGCGCCGTCATGACGGACCGTTCCTCGTCGGTCATGGTTTGGAGGAAGTCGGGGCGATTGGGCTCGAAGAGCATCAGGTAGGTCTGATCTGCTTGCATGGTGATGGTCCCTTGGGGAATGGCTCAGTGTTTCTTGCGCAGGGCCTTGATCCGTGCAGCGAGCTTCGGCTCTTCGCCGATGCCCTTCTCCTGGTAGAAGGTCACGCCGTCCATGCCGTCGGGCATGTAGCGCTGCTCCACCCAGGCGTCGGGGTAGGCGTGGGGGTATTTGTAGCCTTCTCCGAAGCCCCACTGGCGCTGCAGCTTGGCCGAGGGGTTGCGCAGGTGAAGGGGCACGGGGCGCACGCCCTGAGCCAGCACCTCCTTGCGCGCGGCCAGATAGGCGGCGTAGGTCGAATTGCTCTTGGGGGCCAGGGCCAGGTAGACCGTGGTCTCGGCCAGGGGGATGAACCCTTCGGGCATGCCCACCATCTCCACGGCCTGCTGGCAGGCCACGGCCAGGGGCAGGGCGCGCGGATCGGCCAGGCCCACGTCCTCGGAGGCCGAGAGGATGAGCCTGCGCGTGACGAAGCGCGGATCCTCCCCGGATTCGAGCATGCAGGCCAGGTAATAGAGGGCGGCGTCCGGGTCCGAGCCCCGGATCGACTTGATGAAGGCGCTGGCCAGTTCGTAGTGCTGGTCCGCGTCGCGGTCGCCGCGCAGCACCTGCTCGGGGAGGTTCTGCTTGAGTGTGCCCGCCTCGCGCTTCTCGGGCGGCAGCTGGGCCGCGTATTCCAGGAGGTTGAGCAGCGTGCGCGCGTCGCCGCCCGAGGCGAAGCAGAGCAGGTCCACGCTTTCCTGGGGCAGGTCCAGGCGGAGGGCCTCCATGCCCCGGCGGGCCACCACGGCCAGCTCCCCGTGGGAGAGGGAGCGCAGGCGCATCACGTGCAGGCGCGAGAGCAGCTGCTTTGTCACGGAGAAGGACGGGTTTTCGGTGGTGGTGGCCAGAAGGGTGATGTCGCCGTGCTCCAGAAGCGGCAGGAAGAAGTCCTGCTGGGCCTTGGAGAAGCGGTGCAGCTCGTCCAGGATGAGGATTTCCTTGCCCGCGATGAGCCCGCGCAGGGCGGCAAGCCCCGCCTCCGGGGCGCTCACGCGCACGTAGGGCAGGCCCTTGGCTTTGGCCAGCAGGAGCGCCAGGGTGGACTTGCCGCACCCGGGCGGGCCGAAAAAGAGGATGCTGGGCAGCCTGGGGGCCGAAAGCATCCCTTCCAGGCGCGCGATCACGTGGGACTGGCCCGTGAACTCCTCGAACGAGGCGGGCCTGATGGCGTGTGCCAGGGGCGGCATGGGTCAGCTCCCGGAATCCTTGTCGGGCGCGGGGGCGTCGCCGTGGACGCGCACCCTGTCGCGCCCGTCGCGTTTGGCCGCCAGCATGGCCTTGTCGGCCCTGTCCAGCACCTGATGCAAGGATTCCTCCATCCCCGGCTCCAGGCTGGCCACGCCGAGGCTCACGGTGACGGAGCAGGCCGCCTCGCCTTCGCGGCACGCTCCGGGGATGCGCTCCACGATGCGCTGGCCCACCGACCGGGCTTCCCTGGAACACGAGCCCGCGAGCAGCACGGCGAACTCGTCGCCGCCCACGCGGCCCAGCACGTCGCCCTCACGGATCTGGTCGCGCGCGGCGCGGGCCACCTCCCGGAGCACCTTGTCGCCGGTCAGGTGGCCGTGGGCGTCGTTGACTTCCTTGAAACGGTCCACGTCCAGGTAGAGCACGGTATAGCCCCGGCGCTCACGCTGGAGCCGCTCCGCCTTGGCCTCGGCGCTCTCGATGAACCCCCGGCGGTTGAGCACCCCCGTGAGCTGGTCCATGGTGGCGTCGGCCCGGAGCCTGTCCTCGGCGCGGCGCTGCTCGGTGACGTCGTGGAGGAACACCAGCACGGCCCCGTCGCCGTCCCAATCGATGCCCACGATGTTGGCCTGCACGTCGATGAGGTCCCCCGAACCGCGCACGGCCTTGAACTCCAGGGATTTGGACAGCCCGTGCCGGGCCAGGGCCTGGTCCAGGACCTGGCGGACCTGGGCGCGCTGGGCGGGGTGCACGAAGTCCTCGAAGGTGGCCGTGCGGGCGTCGGTTTCGGAGAGCCCCGTCAGCTCCAGAAGGCGCGCGTTGTGCAGGGCGTAGAGCCCGCTGTGCACCACCGCGATGGGCTCGGAGGCGTTGAGGATCAGCTGCCGGTAGCGCCGCTCGCTTTTCAGTAGGGCGGCCTCCACCTGCATGCGCCGCTTGATCTCCTCGCGTGCGGTCTGAAGCTCCACGCGCACCTCCGAGAGTTCCTGCAGGATGGCGAAAACCGGCCGGTGCGGCATCTCCACGCCCGTGATGGCGTTCTGCCAGCTCAGGTAGGCCCAGAGGATCGGGGCCGCGAACGCGCAGATCACCAGACGGCTCGTCAGTGTCCCGGTCATGATGGAAAGATAGTTGCCGGACCCCAGGAACGCAGCCGTGTTGAAGAGCGCCACGTCGAGCCACATCACGCCCAGGAGCGTCAAAAACGCCTTGGCCGCCAGGGGGAGCGCCCGCTTCTTGTCGTGTAGAAACTCCCAGCTGATGGCCAGGAACAGCAGGTCCCCCAGCGTGGTGAGCACCGAGGCCATGTTGACGCGCAGACTCGGGATGGGCACCAGCGCCAGGGGCACGGTGCTGGAAATCTTCGTTTGAAGATGCAGGACCACGGAGATGAGCGGCACCAGCGCCGAGACGCCCACCACCGTGAGGATGGCCACCCGCGTGGCCCGGGGGCCATCGAACACGTAGACCACGAACACGCCCAGCAACAGCGACGTGTAGAACACCGTGGACCCCACCAGATAGGTGGTGTCGCCCAGTTGCACCGCAACCCCGGCGTCCGTGACCCAGGACATGATGGCCGTGAGGCTGCCCAACAGGGCATAGAAAAAGGCCAGACCATATCTGTGACGCAGCGAGTGCGACCACAGCACGAGCCCGTAGACCGCGAAGGCCTCCGCGGCAAGAATCCACGCGTTCATCGCATTCCGCCCGTTGATGGACCACCAGACGACGTTGCCCACCAGGCAAGGCCCAGACACAACAGCGAAGCCGTTTCCCAGCGCAGCGGCCGGGGACCCAGGGTCACGGCCCGGAATCCGGCGTTCCGCAGCACGTCGGCCTCCGGGTCCGTCAGACCGCCCTCGGGGCCGATCACGAAAACACGTCCGCCATGCCCGGTCAAGTCTTCAAGGCCCAGCCCCCGCGACACCCCCCGGGACTCCCACGCCAGGTACTTGCCCTCGATCGCCCCGCAGCGTTCCGCAAGCCCCGAGGCCCCGCCGGAGACCATCTCCAGCTCAGGCAGCCAGACGCTCCCGCACTGCTTGGCCCCCGCCACCAGCTGCGCGCGCCAGCTCTCCTTGGGCTCGGCGGGCATGCCGCCCTGGCTGCGCGACGCCTCCCAGAACAGGATGCCGCCGCAGCCCAGCTCCACCGCCTTCTCCAACAACCAGCCGCGACGCGCCGACTTGTTCCAGCCCAACGCCAGCCACGCGCCGCCGGAAGGAGCCGAGTACTGCTCCGACTCCTGCTCCAGCTCCACGCCGCCGCGCACGCAGACCACCCGGAACAGGCCCTCCCGCCCCGCGCCGTCGAAACAGCGCACCCGCGCGCCCGGGCCGAGCCGCAACACCTTGGCGAGATGCCGCGCCTCGTCGCCCTCCAGGCGGAACGGAGCCCCCCAGGCCTCAGGCGGGATGTGGAACGTGTCGAGTCTTGCCATGGCGGTTGGTGGTTGGTTGTGGGTGTCGGCGCGGAGCGTCCGCACGATCAATCCATGGCGGCCTCAGGGCGCGCCGGGCAATCCCCTGCGGGCGGCAGGGACGCGTGAACTGTTTCGTGCGCCGGTACGGCATACGGGTCGTGCTACGCATGCGCGGACAAGTTGCGCGCGCCTTTGGAACCGAGCCGCGGCCCCGGCCCCTCGCGCCATGCGGCGCGGCCACGCGGGGTTCTCCAGCCGGTCCCGCCCTGCCCGCGCGTAGGGCCCCTGCCGGAAACGCAGGCCAACACGGCGAAGCAACGCTGGATTTCCAGGGCGCAGCCCTTTGCCCGCCGACGGTTCTTCCCCGACGGCCCGCCGTCCCGCAGCTGTCGTATCGCTCATCGACGCGAAGCGGAAAGGGATTCCAAAGGGCGTAGCCCTTTGGCCGCCGGAGGCTCTTCCCCGACGGCCTGCCGCACGCGCCATGGGCTCCCGCGGCGCTCAGCTCAGCTTGGCCCGGGCGGTGCCGCCTTTGTAGAAGGGCAGGTCCACCTTCTTGGCGGGCAGTTGCGCCTTGGCGGCCTGGACGGTGAAGCCGTCGGCCTCGGCGGCCTGGGCATCCAGGTAGGCCAGGGCGATGGAGTGTCCCAGGGTGGGGGAGAAGGAGCCGCTTGTCACCACGCCCACTTCCTTGCCGTTGCCGTCGAGCACTTTGTCGTGGTGCCGGGCGCTGCGGCGTCCTTCGATGGAGAGGGCGACGAGCTTGCGACGCACGTCGAAGGCGCGGGCCTTGCCGGTGAAGGGTGCGGCGGAGCCGAGCATGCCGTCGTAGCCGGCCTCGGCGGGGGTGTGTTCGGTGTCGAGGTCCTGCCCGTAGAGGGGGTAGCCCATTTCCAGGCGCAGGGTGTCGCGCGCGCCGAGTCCGGCGGGGAGCACTTCGGGGTCGGCGGCGAGTTTTTCCCAGAGGGCCTGGGCCTTGTCGGCGGGCAGGTAGAACTCGTAGCCCAGTTCGCCGGTGTAGCCGGTGCGGCTGACGATGATTTCCGCGCCGTCGAAGGCGGTCTTGCGGAAGCTGAAGTAGCCCAGGGTGTTCCATTCGCCGGGGAGGACGCGGGCGAGCACCTCGAAGGACTTGGGGCCCTGGAGGTCGATCTTGGCGGTGTTGTCGGAGATGTCGGCGAAGGCGAGTCCGGCGGGGAGGCGGCCTTTGATGGTGGCGAAGTCCGAAGCGGTGCAGGCGCCGTTGACCACGAGCATGAACTCCTCGTCGGCTATGCGGTAGACGATGAGGTCGTCCAGCACGCCGCCCTGCTCGTTGAGCAGGAAGCCGTAGCGGCACTTGCCGGGGGCGAGGGTGTCCAGGTTCTGGGTGACGGCGGCGGCCAGGGCGTTCTTCGCGCCCGGGCCTTTGAGGCTGAATTCGCCCATGTGGCAGATGTCGAAGATGGCGGCCCGGGTGCGGCAGTGGCCGTGTTCGGCGATGATGCCGGAGTACTGGACGGGCATCTCCCATCCGGCGAAGGGGACCATCTTGGCGCCGTGGGCCTTGTGCCAGGCGTTGAGCGGGGTGACGAGGAGCGTTTCCACAGGGCGACTCCGTAGGGGGATTAGAGGGTGACGGCTTGCTGCGCGCGGGGCGGTTCGGTGCGCAGCTTGCGGATGCGCTCGAACTCGTCGAGGAGCGAGACGAGCCTGGCGTACATTTTCTTGATCTGCTGGCCGTAGGGGGAGAGTTCCTCGTCCTTGCGGCCCACGAAGTTCTTCTGGATGTAGCGGTCCTGCAGGAGGGTGTCACCCATCTTGAGGACGCGTTCCACGAGTTCGTGGAAGTAGTTGGCCATCTCGAACTTGAGGTCGGAGACGATCTCGGTGAACTGCGAGAGCATGGCCAGGTACGAGAGTTTCTGGCCCCGCAGGCGGCGTCCCAGGAGGTCTTCGAGGGTCTTTACCTTGCGGGCCTGCTGGATGTAGCTGTATTTGCTCCACACTTCCTGATGGAGCCCGCGCATGGGGGTGAAGCGCTCGTAGTTGTCGGGCGAGAGCAGGTAGCCGTCGAGCACCTTGACCACGTTGGCGTAGAAATCGTCGGAGTAGCTGATGATCCTGCGCTGGTGTTTGGTGAGCCAGCAGTGGAGGAACTTCAGGCGCTTCTCGTCGGTCTCGGTGCCCTCCACGATCTCGTGGCGCTTGTAGACCACCCTGCCGTGGTACTCCCCGCGCACGATGTCGTTCAGGCGCAGGAACATGGAGTAGGAGTCCTTGATGATGTTCAGGCCCGAGAGGGCCACCCCGGTGACGGGGTGGAGGACTTCCTGGCGCACCACGGAGAGGGCGCGGTCCTGCCGCACGTTGTCCGGGTCGTACTTGTGCTGGTTGTAGACCACGCGCAGCACCACCACGCGGCGCTCCTCGTCGACGAAGTAGCCGCCTTCGCGCAGGAGCTTCACGGTGTCCTTGAAGTGTTCGTGCACGCTCACCAGGGCGAGCTTCTCCACGCGGGGGTAGTGCTTGGCGTCGGGATGGGAATAGAGCGTGGTGATGGTGCGGTCGGACTGGCCCAGCACGCGCACCAGGAAGCTTTCGCCGGAGCGGTGGAGCCTGCGGGCGAACATGGCGGCGGAGGTGCGCCGCTCGGAGACGATGGGGAAGCCGTAGAGCTCCATGAGGAACTGGTAGACGAAAAGGCGGTTGCGCTCGTAGAGCGCGTCGTCCCCGGCCTTGAACTTGCCGATGCGCAGGCCGAACTGCTTGAGTTCCGTGTCCAGGTAGGAGGGGAACGAGCTGTAGACCCCGGCCAGGGTGAAACGGTCGGCGGAGTCCAGGGCCAGCACGTGGGCGCGCTCCATGTGCAGCAGGGTTGGCAAAAGCTCCGGGTAGTTCTCCAGGGAGGTGATGTCCGCGCCCTGGTGGCGCTGGCGGAAGCGGTCCTGGTCCTGCTTGGGGATGCGCAGGGTGAGGGCGTTCAGGTTGGTCTGCCGGATGCGCTCGGCCAGGGCGGGGTTGGCCTTGCGTTCGGCCTCGGGGACGCTCTCCGGGGAGTGGAGGATGTCGTACTGGAAGATTTCCTGGAAATAGGCCAGCCGCCTGGGCAGGACCACCATGGAGAAGCCCGGGAGCTCCTTGTATTCGTAGAGGTCCACCTCGAAGGAAGGGAGCAGCTCGCGGTTTTCCACCACGGGGTAGTTCTTGGTGGTGAAGTAGGGCTCCAGGAGGGCGTGCTTGGCGTGCACCAGGTCGAGGAAGTCCTTGAGGGCCAGGAGGTCGCCGTTCTTCACGTCGCGTGCGCGCGCGGCGAAGCCGCTCGGGCCTGTGGCGTCGCAGAAGGCCTGTTCCCAGTTGAAGGACATCGCGGGTCTCCGGTTCGCAGCGGTTGGCGTTCTCGGGTCTGGCCGGGCGTCTTTCCAAACGGCCCGGTTTGGGCTACCACCCTGGGCGCGGGAAGAGGTCGGGACGCGGTGTCCGTGCCCCCTTGCTGCCCAAAGATTTCCATATCAAATGCTTTTCCCCGCTCTGTCAAGGTGGGGAAACCAGAAGCAGAGCCAAGGAGCCACGCCATGAGCGAAGCCTGCGCCAGACAGGCCTCGGGAGCCGCCGACTGTCCCTGCACCTATCCGGGCTGCCCCCGCCACGGGAACTGCTGCCAGTGCGTGGCCCACCACCGCGCCAAGGACCAGCTCCCCGCCTGCTATTTCACCGCCGAACAGGAAAAGAGTTTCGATCGTTCCGTCGCCTTCTTCCTGAGCTGCCGCAAAGGCTGACATGTCCCGCCAGGATGTCTTCTCGCGGGTTCTCCAGCTGGTCTGCAACGTCTTCGACAGCTACTCTGCGGTGCTCTTCCTGCCCGTGCCGGGCTCTCCGGACTGCCGCCTGGCCGCCTCCTTCAGCCTTGGCGACGACGTGCGCCAGGGCATGGTCCTCTCGCCGGGCCAGGGGCTCACGGGCTGGATCGTGCGCGAGGGCAAACCCCTGGTGATCAGCAACTTCGACCAGAAGCGCGGCGTGCTGGGCTACTACGCGGGCAGCGCCGAGAGCGAGATCAGGGCCTTCCTGGGCGTGCCCCTGGAGGGCATGGCCGGGGCGCTCTGCCTGGATTCCAAGAAGATCCACGGCTTCGGGGACAAGGACCAGAAGATCCTGGCCGAGTTCGCCCGGCTCGTCTCCACGCTCTACCTGGAGCGCGACCACCTTGCCGCAGACGCCCTGGAGGCCAGGCTCAGCGAGGCCCAGCGCCAGATGGCCACGCTTCCCTGGAAACATCCCAAATGGGCCGACTTCCTGCGCGAACTGCTGGGACTGGCCTCGCGCGCCACGGGGCTGGGGCATTGCTTCCTGGCCGTGGGCGACGAGAAGTCCGGCACGTTCTTCGTGGAAGGCGCGAGCCAGCCGCTCTTCGCCCACTCCGCCCCGGCCTCGTTCCCCCTGGGCGGGGGGATGATCGGCTGGGTGTTCAAGAACGCGGCTCCTGTCCACGCCCTGGATGGCGACACCACTCCGGCCCGTCTTTTCGGGGCACAGGCCTCGGCGCCGGTGTTCCGCAGCGTGGTCTGCCAGCCGGTGGGCTACGGCCGGGCCACGCGGGCCGTGCTGGTGTTCGCCGGGCGCGAGGAGGCGGCCGGGGAGCAGCTCAAGGAATTCGCCGCCGCCGTGGCGGCGCAACTCTCCCTGTTTCTGGAGAATCTGCACCTGAAGGCCCGCCTGGCCAAACGAGGGGCGTAGACATTTTTTCGCCCTGGCCGTAGAACCTGACGGTTCCGAATGGTTCCAACTCTCAAGCAACGGGCCTCGCATGATCTTCGACAGACTTTTCCGCTTCCTCGGCAAAGACCTGGCCATGGACCTGGGCACCGCCAACACGCTTCTCTATACGTCGGCCGAGGGCATCGTGCTCAACGAGCCCTCGGTCGTGGCCATCGAGGCCCGCACCGGCAACCTGGTGGCCGTGGGCAAGGAGGCCAAGGAGTTTCTGGGCCGCACCCCGGACCGCATCCGCGCCATCCGCCCCATGAAGGACGGCGTCATCGCCGACTTCGAGGTCACCAAGGAGATGATCGCCTTCTTCATCCGCAAGGTGATCACTGGGTTTCGCATCACCAAGCCCAAGATCGTCATCTGCGTGCCCACGGGCATCACCCAGGTGGAGAAGCGCGCGGTGATCGAGAGCGCCCAGCAGGCCGGGGCGCGCGAGGTGCGCCTGGTCGAGGAGCCCATGGCCGCGGCCATCGGCGCGGGCCTGCCCATCGAGGAACCCGTGGGCAACATGGTGGTGGACATCGGCGGCGGCACCACCGAGGTGGCCGTGATCTCCCTCTCCGCCGTGGCCTACGCCGAAAGCGTGCGCGTGGCGGGCGACGAACTCAACGAGGCCATCCAGCGCTACATGCAGGACCAGTTCCAGCTGCTCATCGGCGAAAACATGGCCGAGCAGATCAAGATCCGCGTGGGCAGCGCCATGCCCCTGCCCGAGACGCTCACCATGGAGGTGGCGGGCAAGAACATGGTCACGGGCACGCCGGGCATGGTGGAGGTCAACGACGGGCACATCCGCGAGGCCATCAAGGACCCCGTGGCCATCATCGTGGGCGCGGTGCGCAAGGCCCTGGAGAAGACCCCGCCCGAGCTGGTGGCGGACATCGCCTCGCGCGGGCTCCTGCTGGCCGGGGGCGGCTCGCTCCTGCGCGGGCTCGACCGGCTCATCGGCCAGGAGACCCAGCTCCACGTCATGCTCGACGACGATCCCCTGACCACCGTGGTGCGCGGCACCGGCAAGACCATCGAGTACCGCCGCAACTACCAGCAGGTTTTCATCAACTGATGCGACTCGACGCCCAAGACCTCGCCCTCCTGGTCGGCGACGCCCTGGCCGCCGTGGCCGACGCCGGGCGCATCGTCCTGAACAACTGGGACGCCCCCAGCGACGTGCGCCGCAAGGGGCGCATCGATCTCGTCACCGAGACCGACCTGGCCGTGGAGGAGGCCCTCAAGGAGAGCCTCTCGCGCCTGCTGCCCGGTTCCACGTTCCTGGGCGAGGAATCGGCCGCTAGCCTCGACCCCGGAGAACTGACCTGGATCGTGGACCCCCTGGACGGCACCACCAATTTCGCCCACCGTCTGCCCTTCGTGGCCACGTCCGTGGCCCTGTGGATGGGCGGGAAAAGCGTGCTGGGCATCGTGCACGCCCCGGCCCTGGGCGAGACCTTCCACGCCGTGGCGGGCGGCGGGGCCTTCCTTAACGCCAGCCCCCTGGCCGTCTCCGCCGTGGACCGCCTGGAGGACGCCCTGGTGGCCACGGGCTTCCCCTACACCGTGCGCGAGGACATCCGCGAGCTCATGGACTGGCTGGAAAAGATGCTCGTGCACACCCAGGGCGTGCGCCGTCCCGGCGCGGCCTCCATCGATCTGGCCTACGTGGCCGCCGGGCGCTTCGACGTGTTCTACGAGGTCGGGCTCAAACCCTGGGACACCGCCGCCGGATGGCTCCTGGTGGAGGAGGCGGGCGGGCGCGTCACGGCCTTCGATCCCGCCCAGGCCTACCACCTGCGTTCGCGCTCCGTGCTGGCCTCCAACGGGCCGCTGCACGAAGCGGCCGCCGGGCTCCTGGCCTGACCGGGCCGGCCTGCGGAAAGTTGACGTGAATCCGCGCCGCCTTCGGGCGGCGCGTTCGTTTCACGGACCGGACCGAGGCAGGGCGACCGGACGAGCGATGGGCTCCCCTTGCCGCGCCGGGTCAGTCCCCGGGAAAGAGGATGCCCGCCTCGAAGGCCTGCAGCACCTCGGGGGCCAGGAGGTCGCGGAATTCAAGGGCCAGATGGGACAGGGCCTCGCGGTCCACGGCCAGGGTTTCGCTCCCGGCCGCTTCGGGAATCTCGCGCGCCTGGCAGCGGAACACCGAAAGGGCCTCGAAGTCCGTGGCCGGGGAGGGCGGCAGCGCCGTCTGGAACCGGGGCGCTCCGGCCAGGCCCGGCATGTGGCGGTCCGCCAGGCGGCGGGCGGCGTCCTGCACGGCCTCGCCCGGGCGCACGTGGCCGCGCGCGGTGAGGTCCCAGCGGCCGGGAAAGGCTGGTGCCGATGCCGCGCGCCTGCCCAGCAGCACCTTGTCGCGCTCCGGCGCGAACACCACCAGGACCGCGCGGTGCGGCAAGGATTGACGATGCGCCTCCCAGGCCGATACCAGGGCCAGGGGGCGGCCCGCAAGGTCCACCACCTCCACCAGTTCGGTCCCGTGCCCAGCTTGCTGCGTGCTCATGAAACTCCCTGCAAACAATGTGACGGACGCCATCCTGCCATGACCCGCTCCCACGGACAAGACGCCCCTCCCGGCGCCCGCCGCCCCCCCCCCCTGCCCGGGGGGGCGCCCGTGCGCCTTGGCCCCGCCGACATCCCTGGCCTGGTGGAGCTGGAGAGGCTCTGCTTCGCCGTGCCCTGGAACGCCAAGCAGTACCGCACCGTGATGGACAACCCGCCCTTCCGGGTCTTCGGGCTGCATCACGACGAGGGCCTGGCCGCCTACCTGACGCTCTTCGCCTCGGACTTCGAGATGGAGATTCTGAACATCGCCGTGCGCCCGGACCTGCGGCGCATGGGGCTGGGCCGGAGAATGCTCGCCCACGTGTTGCAACTTTGCCGCAAAATGGGCATTCAACGTGGGTATTTGGAGGTGCGGCGCTCCAACGCGGCGGCCCGCAGGCTCTACGAGGCCTTCGGCTTCGAGGAGGTGGGCGTGCGCAAGGGCTACTACCCCGACAACCGCGAGGACGCCATCGTCATGCGCCTGGAATTCGAAACCGGTCAGCCCGGCTGAACGCTTTACACACCACGGCAAAGGAGCATCCCCATGCCCATGCGATTCCTGGACGAAATGGACATCCAAGGCAAACGCCTGCTGGTCCGCGTGGATTACAACGTGCCCATGAAGGACGGCGTCATCACCGACGACGGGCGCATCACCGCCAGCCTGCCCACCCTGGAGCTGGCCCTCTCCAAGGGCGCTTCCCTGGTGCTGTGCTCCCATCTGGGCAAGGCCAAGGGCGTGCCCGATCCCAAGTTCTCCCTGGCCCCGGCGGCGCGCAGGCTTTCGAAGCTGCTCGGACGCCCCGTGGCCTTCGCCCCCGACTGCGTGGGGCCCGAGGTGGAGGCCATGGCCGCCGCGCTCAAGTCCGGCGAGGTGCTCATGCTGGAGAACCTGCGCTTCCACGCGGGCGAGGAAAAGGGCGACCCCGAGTTCGCGAAGTCCCTGGCCAAGCTGGGCGAGGTGTACGTCAACGACGCCTTCGGCACGGCCCACCGTCCCCACGCCTCGGTGTCCGGGGCTGCGGCCCACATGGCGGCCTGCTGCGGCGGACTGCTGCTCAAGAAGGAGTGGGACTACCTGGGCAAGGCCATGCAGGACCCGGCGCGTCCCTTCGCCGCCGTCTCCGGCGGGGCCAAGGTGTCCTCCAAGCTGGCGGTGCTCACCAACCTCCTGGGCATGGTGGACACGCTGCTCATCGGCGGGGCCATGGCCAACACCTTCTTCAAGGCCCGGGGCCTGGAGGTGGGCAAGTCCCTCGTGGAAAACGACCTGCTGGCCAAGGCCCGGGAGATCGAGGCCCTGGCCAAGGCCAAGGGCGTGAACTTCGTGCTGCCCGTGGACGCCGTGATCTCGCTGGACGCGGGCAAGCCCCTGGCCGAGATGACCCCGGCCGGGACCTGTCCCGTGGAGGCGGTGCCCGCCGAAGCGGTGATCCTGGACATGGGGCCGAAATCGGTGGAGGCCTACGCGGCGGCCCTGAAGGACGCCAAAACCGTGGTGTGGAACGGCCCCGTGGGCGCGTTCGAGAACCCGGCCTTCGCGGCGGGCACCATGGGCGTGGCCGGCATCCTGGCCGGGCTGGACGCGGTGACGGTGATAGGCGGGGGCGACACGGCGGCGGCGGTGCAGGCCTCGGGCTTTGCGGGGAAGATGAGCTTCATCTCCACCGGCGGCGGCGCGTCTCTGGAATTCATGGAAGGCAAGGAGCTGCCTGCCTTCAAGGCGCTCAGGGAGTACGGCAAATGAAAAAGCTCATGGCCGGCAACTGGAAGATGTACAAGCTCAAGGACGAGGCCAAGGAAACGGCTTCCGCCCTTGTGAAGCTCCTGGACGGCGCGGCCCCCGAAGGGCGCGAGGTGCTCCTGATCCCGCCGTTCACGGCCCTGCGCGGCGTTCGCAAGGCCCTCAAGAAGGCCAAAGGCTTCGCCCTGGGCGCGCAGAACTTCTACCCATCGGCCCAGGGGGCCTTCACGGGGGAAATCGCGCCGGAGATGCTCCTGGACGCGGGCTGCGCCTACGCCCTGGCCGGGCATTCGGAGCGCCGCCACATCCTGGGCGAATCCGACGCCTTCGTGGGCGAGAAGGTGGCTTTCGGGCTGGAGAAGGGCCTGTCCATGATCCTGTGCGTGGGCGAGACCCTTGAGGAACGCAACGCGGGACGCCTGGAAGAGGTGGTGCGCCGCCAGATGGAGGCCGGGCTCGCGGGCGTGGCCCCGGGCGTGGCCCCGGAACGGCTTACGGTGGCCTACGAGCCGGTGTGGGCCATCGGCACGGGCCTTACGGCCGGGCCCCGGGAGATCCTGGACGCGCACGCCCTGGTGCGGGGTGTCCTGGCCGAGAAATTCGCCGCCTCTGCGGCTTCCATGCGCATCCTGTACGGAGGCTCGGTGAAGCCGGAGAACGCAAATGAAATAATCCTGCTTGACAACGTGGACGGAGTATTGGTAGGAGGCTCCTCCTTGAGCGCGGAAAGCTTCGCCAAGATCGCGGCGGCCTGAAAGGGTGCTTGAAAGCGCAAGACATCGGAGTAAAAATTGGATACGCTCATCGCCACCGTACACGTCATCGCCTGCTTGGCCCTTGTGCTGCTCGTGCTGTTGCAGTCCGGCAAGGAAGGCATGGGAGTGATTTTCGGGGGAGGCAGCGGCTCCGTGTTCGGCAGCACCGGAGCCGGTGGGCTCCTGGTCAAGCTGACGGCCGGATTCGGCGCGCTGTTCCTGGCCACGTCCCTGGGGTACAACATCCTCATCAGCCAGGGGCGCAAGCCCGAGGCCTCGGTGATGGACAAGGCCCCCGTGGAGCAGCAGGCTGCTCCGGCCGAGAACAAGCGCCCCAACCTGTTCGAGGAGGCCAAAGAGTCTCCCGCGCAGCCCAAATAGTCGATATTTGCCGAAGTGGTGGAACTGGTAGACACACCATCTTGAGGGGGTGGCGGGCGACAGCCCATGGGGGTTCGAGTCCCCCCTTCGGCACCATCCATAAGAAGAGGCCCGGCAAAAATGCCGGGCCTCTTCTCTGCTTGATGACAAACCCCGAAGCGGGGTTTGTGAGATACGCTTACGGGCGGCAAAGCCGCCCTGCTCCAGGCTGCGCTTCGCGCAGGGCTGCCGAGAAAGCCGCAAAGCCGACTTTATCAGCAGCCTCAGAAGAGGCCCGGCAGAAATGCCGGGCCTCTTCTTGTTGCATGTGGCGCATTGGAGGCGTCGTCGGGCGGTCGGGCGCGTCCGGCGGGGAATCTCCCGCGAGCCTTCCCGGGGGGGAGCGTCCGGTTGTGAGCGCCGCGCCGGGGGGGCCGCCCTTTGCGAATGCGGCATGCGTCTGGCCTCAGAGGCCTGTCGCGACCAGTCCTGGAGCGTCATGAACTGGTTGCGGCAAGCGTCTGCCGGATTAGGCGGGGGGTAGCCTCCCGCGTCAGCGTCGGGCTCACCGTCCTTGGGGCCGGTAGGTTTCCCTGAGGGACAGGCACACGGCCGTGAGCAGGAGGGCCGTGACGAAGAGCACCAGGAACACCGTGCGGTAGCCCTCCACCGTGAAGGCTCCCGAGGCGTCGCGGCCGTTGGCCTCCAGCACGGCTCCCAGCAGGGGCTGGAAGAGCGCGCCGCCCACGAAGGGGAAGCTGTTCATGATTCCCACCGCCGTGCCCGCCAGGGACACCGGGAAGAGCTCCTTTACCGAGGTGAAGGCCACCACCGGCGTGGCCCCACCCGTGACTCCCACCAGGTAGAACAGGGCGAAGACGGCCGGGACCGGAAGGCCGTCCGGCAGGAGCCAGAAAACCCCCATCAGGACGCTCAGGCAGCCAGCGCAGATCGCAAGCGCCTTCTTACGACTCTTCAGCAGGCGGGTGGAGAACGCGCTCATGAGCGGTCCCCCGGTGATGAGACCCACGGAGAACATGGAGAGGGCCAGTCCCGAGGCTCCCGGGGGCAGCCCGTGCACGTGGCTCAGGTACGGTCCGGCCCAGAGCCCGGCCAGGGAGAAGAAGACGCCGTTGTCCAAAAGGAGCCAGGCCGCCAGGAGCCAGCCCCAACGGTTGGAGAGCACGGCGCGCACGCCCGGCCAGAGGGCCTGGCGGCCCGGGGGCAGGCCGTGGGGCGCGTCCTGGCCCTTGAATCCGGCCTGGGCGGGGGTGTCGCGCACCACCAGCCAGAGCAGCGCGGAGACGCACACGCTCACCACCGCCAGGCCCAGGAAGGCGTTGCGCCACCCGGCCGTCTGGGCGACCCAGGCCAGAGGCGCCGAGGCCAGCAGGGACCCCAGGCCGCCGCAGGCCACCAGGAGCCCGGTCATGGCCGCGAAGCGCTCGGGGCGGTACCATTCGGCCAGGGTTTTCAGCGTGGAGACCCAGATCATGGACATGCCCACGCCCACCAGCACGCGTCCGGCCATGGCCCATCCGGCGTCCGGGGCCAGCCCCATGCACGCGGCCCCGGCGGCGGCCACGAGGAAGAAGGCCGAGGTGGCCTTTCTCGCGCCCCAGGAGTCGGCCAGCAGCCCCGCGGGCAGCTGCATGAGCGCGTAGGAGTAAAAGAAAGCCCCGGAGAGCGCGCCGATGAGGCCCCCTCCCGCATGGAGGTCGCGCATCATGTCCACGGCGGTCACGGCCGGGCAGAGCCGGTGGAAGGTCACCAGCATGTAGGCCAGAGCCAGGGAGGCGAACACCGTGGAGCGGTAGGGGCGCAAACCTGCGGACAGTCTGGGGGACATCTTCGAGGCAGGTAGTGCAAAGAGTGGGGGATGGCAACCGTTGCGCTGCGTGCAAAACAGTGGACACTTTGCCTGCATGCGCTTAATCAACCGAGGCCGGGTTCTCCGTGCGGCGGGAAGTTCCTTCGCCACACGAACGAGGTCGGGCTGCCAGGCGCGTTCATTGCGTCAGCAATCTCCAGCGCTTCCCAGAACCCACCCGCGTTGTCCGGCAAATCACTCCGAGGCAGGTTCTCTGACGCCATGCTTGAAATGCTCGAAGGGCTCATCCGGGATTACGGCTATCTCGCCTTGTTCGTGGGCACGTTCCTTGAGGGGGAGACCATCCTCCTGGTGGCCGGGTTCCTGGCCTTCAGCGGCCAGCTCGACCTGTGGCTGTGCATCCTTGCCGCCTTCGCGGGCAGCCTCTCTGGCGACCAGACGGCCTTCTACGTGGGCCGCTGGAAGGGACGCCAGTTCGTGGAGAACCGCCCCAAATGGAAATCGCGCGTGGCGCGCGTCCACAAGATGCTGGACCGCTTCCACGAAGTGCTCATCCTCACGTTCCGTTTCTTCTACGGCGTGCGCAACCTCACGCCCTTCATCCTGGGCACCACGGACATCTCCGGCCTCAAGTTCTTCGCCCTCAACGCCATAGGGGCCTTCGTGTGGGCCGTGAGCTTCGGCTACGCGGGCTATTTCTTCGGTACCGTGGTGGCCAGCGTGCTCAAGGACGTGCACCGCATCGAGATGTACATCCTCGGAGCGGCCGCCGTGGTGGGCCTGACGGTCTGGTATGTGCGCAAGCGCAAGAAATCCGGCCAGGAAGAGGAGGAAGCCCCGGGCGGCGAGCAGGCGCCCGCCCCCTCCGCGCCGGACCGGGATGATCCCGTCCGACAGGATGACGGCGCGCGGAAGTAATGCCGTCCCGCTCCTGCAGTCCTGCAGACGATCTTGTCCTTTCATAACGTCGATCGGTCCATGGTTGACTTGCTTTTCGTCGCGTCCTGGGTCAAAAGACTGTTTCATGAGCATTTCGTCCATTTTGATCGTCCCAGGCGGCATTCAGGCGACTGCTAACCGATAGCGCGACAACCCCTGCGAGGGCGCATGTCCCAGCCCCAGGATCAACAGCCGGTGGACGGCGAAATACAGCTGGCAGCCGCACGCTGCGTTCAGCACCTTGAAGGGCTGGGCGCGCCCTTTCTCGCTGCCTTTCATTCTCTGGAAAACGAATTCCTGAGGCTAGGGCGCGAACTGGAAGGGTTCAACTACCGGGCCGCCGAGGTTGCCCGCCAGGCCTCGGAGCTGGCCGAGATCACTTCCGGGGACGATATCCTGCGGGCGGCCTCCACGTTGCGCGAGTCGCTCGAGGTGGTGGGCGGAGCCTGTGGCAACAACGCCGCAGAGGCAGACGCCGCCGGGCTGGCCAAGATCGCGGAAGTCAGCGTCAGCCTTTCCAACATCATGCGCGATTTCAGCCGTCTGGTGAAACACCTGACCATGCTGGGCATTGCAACCCGCATCGAGAGCGCCCGCATCGGAGGCAAGGGGCTGGGCTTCGCCACCCTGGCCGACGACGTCGAGAAGCTCGCCGGGAAAATCGAATCCGCATCCGACAAGATCTTGGGCATGGCCGTAAGCCTGGCGAACCAGTGCACCCTGGCCCATCGCAACATCGAGGAGATGGCGCAGTCGCGCAGCGTTTGCTCGCAGTCGGTCGTGGAGCTCTTCCGGGCCGATCTCCAGGCCATGGAAGAGCTCATGGCCCATTCGCGCGTGACGGCGGGTGGCATCTCCGAAGATGCCGGGCGCGTGCTGGAGAACGTCTCCGAGGCCGTGCTCTCGATGCAGTTTCACGACATCGTGCGCCAGCAGCTCGAGCACGTTGGCGAGGCCCTGGACGAAGCCAGGGTCATGGCCCAGGACGGCCCGCTCTCCTCGGGCGGACACGACGCCGCCGACTGGAACGAGCTGGGCGGCTGGGTGAAGGACGTCCTGGCCCTGCAGCGTTCCCAACTGGAAAACGCGGGCACGCGGTTCGAGGGGGCCTTGCAGACGGTGCGTTCGAGCCTGGAGGGCATAAGCAGCCTGGTTTCCTCCATGGCGGACAGGGCGCGCTCCCTTGCCAGCAAGGGCGGCCGCAGCGTCCTGGGCCAGATCGAGGAGGAAGTGCGCCACATCGCGGCCTCCATGCGAGAATATCATGGCCTTGAACAGCGCATGTCCCAAGTGATGCAGGCCGTTGGCGCTTCCATCGCGGACATGACCGCTTCCGTTGCGGAAATCGAGGAGGTTGGTTCGGAAATCGAACTCATCGCCATCAACGCATCGGTCAAGGCGGCCCATACGGGAGATGAGGGCAAGCCCCTGGGCGTGCTCGCCTCCGCGATCCAGAAGCTCTCGGTGGACGCCAGAAGCCAGACCGAGCGCATCATGGAACTGCTGGGCTCCGTGGACCAGGCCTCGCTCGCCGTGGATGCGCGGGCGGGCGGGCACTCGCACGTGCAGGGTTTCGAGGAGGCGGTGGAGGCCCTCGACGGCGAGGTGACCACCCTGCGCACGCTGGAAGAGCAGGCCTCGGCCAAGGCCCAGCTCGTGGGCAAACTGGGCGGCGAACTTTCGGAACACATCACTGCGGCCCTGGGCATGCTCGATTTCAAGCACGATCTCATGGCCTCCCTGTCGGCGGCGGGCCGGACCGTGGACGAACTGGTTGTCGGTCTGGAGACCGCGTTGCCCCCGGGCGCGGTCTACTCCCAGTCTCCCAGGCTGCGCCAGATGCTCGACCGCTACACCATGGACGCAGAGCGCCTCGTGCATGAAAACGTGCTGGGCGCGGGGGGCGGCGACTCCGGCGGCGACGGCGACGACAACGTGGAACTTTTCTGAGGCGGGCGCGAAAGGGATGGGCCAACACGAATTCCAATCGGGCGCGGACGGCGAGGGCTTGCTGCTCCTCTCCGGCGAGTTCAACCTGGCGGACGGCGGCGGCCTCAAAGCCGCGCTGCAGGACGCCCTGGGCCGGGCGCCTGCCCGTCTCACGCTCGACCTGCGCCAAGTTGCTCAGCCGGGATTGCCGTTTTTTCAGCTGCTCTTCGCGCTTGCCGCCCAGGCCCGCAAGGTCAAGCGCAGAGTGAGCCTCAAGGGCCCTCTCCCGGAGCAGTTTCTGAGTGCTGCGGGCGCCCTGGGCATTTCCCTCGTGGATTTTGAACAGACTTTCGACTTGGAGTGAATGCATGAAGACGATCATGACCGTGGATGACTCGGCCAGCGTGCGGCAGATGGTGGCCTTCACCTTGAAGAACGCAGGCTATGGGGTGATTGAGGCCGTGGACGGCAAGGATGCCGTGTCCAAACTCAAAGGTTCGGTGGATATGGTCGTCACCGACCTGAACATGCCCAACATGGACGGCATCCAGCTCATCAAAGCCATCCGGGCCCAGGCTGCGTACAAGTTCATCCCCATCGTCATGCTCACCACCGAGTCCCAGCCGGGCAAGAAGCAGGAAGGCAAGGACGCTGGGGCCACCGGCTGGATCGTGAAGCCCTTCAAGCCCGAACAACTGTTGGCCGTGGTGCAGAAGGTTCTGCGCTGACGGCCGTTGGCCAAGCCGGGCCGCAATCAATGGAAGACACCCACCGCCAAGCTTTCCGGGACGAGGCAGCAGACCTCCTCTCGGAACTCGAAGAAGCCCTGCTGGAACTCGACGAGGACCCGGGCGACATGGAAACCGTGAACCGCGTGTTCCGGGCCATGCACACCCTCAAGGGCTCCGGGGCCATGTTCGGGTTCGACGACGTTGCCCACTTCACGCACGAAGTGGAGACCGTGTTCGACCTCGTGCGCTCCGGCAAGATGTCCGTCACCAAGGAGTTGCTCGACGTGACCCTGGCCTCCAAGGATCACGTCAAGGTGCTGTTGGAGAACGACGGCGAAGACCTCTCGCGTTTCGTGCCCCAGGGCATGGCCATTCTTGATCGTTTCAACGCCCTGTCCAAGAGAGTGGCCGGCGCCGCCGCCCAGGAGCAGGCCCCAGGGGTGCTTCTCCAGGAGACCCCCGGGCAGGGCTGCACCGAAGGCGAAGAGCGCGTCTACCGCGTGCGCCTGCGGCCCAGCAAGGGCATCTACGCCACCGGCAACAACCCCGCCTACCTCCTGGAAGACCTGGCGGCCAAGGGCAGCGTCAAGCTGTTCGCCCATCTGGAAGACATCCCCCCCCTGGAAGACCTCGAGCCCGAGGACTGCCACGTCTGGTGGGATGCGCTCGTCACCACCAGCGCCCCCGAGGCCTCCCTGCGCGACATCTTCCTCTTCGTGGAGGACGAATGCCAGGTGGAGATAACCCTCCTGGACGCATCGGCCGACACCGAGATCCTGCGCCTGGGCGAAATTCTGGTGGACCGGGGAGACGTCTCGCCCGAGGGGCTGCGCCAGGCGCTGCGCGGGCAGAAACGCCTGGGCGCGATCCTCGCCGAGGAGGGCCTTCTGCCCGGCAAGTCCGTGGATGCGGCGCTGGCCGAGCAGAACCTCATGCGCGAGCGCCAGGAGGGCCGCAGGCCCGAGGTTTCGGCCAGCCTGCGCGTCTCGGCCGAAAAGCTCGACGTGCTCCAGGATCTGGTGGGCGAACTGGTCATCGTGCAGGCCCAGATCCGTCAGATCGCACCTGAACTGGGCCACCCGCTCATGCTCACGCTCTCGGAGCAGCTCGAACGCCTGAGCGACGAAATCCGCGACTCCACGCTGTCCATCCGCATGCTGCCCATCGGCTCCACCTTCGGCACCTACCGCCGCCTCGTGCGCGACCTCTCCGCCGAAACCGGCAAGGAGATCGACCTCGTGACCTCCGGCGAGGACACCGAACTGGACAAAACCGTGCTGGACCGCCTGGGCGACGCCCTGGTGCACCTTCTGCGCAACTCCATCGACCACGGCGTGGAACCCCCTGCCGAGCGCGAGGCCGTCGGCAAACCGCGGCGCGGCTCGGTCCGCCTGGAGGCCGAACACTCCGGCGGCGATGTGGTCATCCGCGTGGAGGACGACGGCCGGGGCATCGACCCGGCGAAAGTCCGGGCCAAGGCCGTGGAGCGCGGGCTCATGGCCCCGGACGCCGAATACTCCAACCGGCAGATCCTGGACTTCATCTTCCAACCCGGTTTCTCCACGGCGCGCACCGTCTCCAGCGTGTCGGGGCGCGGCGTGGGCATGGACGTGGTCAAGCGCGTGGTGAACTCCATGCGCGGGCAGATCGAGCTGGATTCCGTCCCCGGGCGGGGCAGCACGGTGACCATCCGCCTGCCGCTGACCCTGGCCATCATCGACGGGCTCCAGGTGCGCGTGGCGGACCAGGGCTACGTGATGCCCCTGGACCTGGTGGAAGAGTGCGTGGAGCTTGAGCGCGCCTCCCAGAACCCCGAGGACAGGCGGCGCACCATCAACCTGCGCGGCGAGGTGGTTCCCTACGTGAGCCTGCGCGAGTGGTTCGGTTTCAACGGCAAGGCTCCGGCCATCGAACAGGTGGTGGTGCTCACGGTGGAGGGCTCGCGCCTCGGCATGGTGGTGGATCAGGTGGTGGGCGAGCACCAGACCGTGATCAAGAGCCTCGGCCCCATGTTTCGCGGGCTGGAAGGCTTTTCCGGAGCCACCATCCAGGGCGACGGCACCATGTCGCTCATACTCGACGTCAAGCGCATCGCGCGCCTTGCCCGGGGAGACGCCCTGTGACGGCCCAACTCTCAGTCCCGGCGCCCCCCCAGGGCGTGCTGCGGCCCCGCAGTCTGACGGACCGCGAATTCAACCGCCTGGCCGAGTTCATCTATTCCGAATGCGGCATCAAGCTTTCCACGGCCAAGAAGACCATGCTGGAGGCGCGGCTGCACAAGCGCCTGCGCACCCTGGGGCTCAGCTCCTACGACGCCTATTGCGATTACCTCTTCACGCCCAGGGGCATCGAACTGGAGCTCATCAACCTCATCGATTCCGTCACCACCAACACCACGGAGTTCTTCCGCGAGCCCAAGCACTTCGACGTGCTCACCAACCGCGTCCTCCCGGAGTTCGCGCGCCGCGCGGGCGCAGGGCCGTTCCGGCTGTGGAGCGCGGGCTGCTCCTCGGGCGAGGAGCCCTACACCTTGAGCATCGTGCTCTCGGAGTTCATGGCACGCAACCAGGGCTTCAATTTTTCCATCCTGGCCACCGACATCTCCACCCAGGTGCTCCGGCGCGCCATGAGCGGCACCTACCCCGAAGAACGGGTCAAGGGCGTGCCCTTCGAGTACAAGAAACGCTACATGCTGCGCGGCAAGAACACCTGCGAGGGGCTCATCCGCTTCTCCAAGGAGATCAAATCCCACATCCGCTTCGAGCGCCTGAACTTCATGGAGGAGTTCGCCTTCGACAAACCCATGCACGTGATCTTCTGCCGCAACGTGATCATCTACTTCGACCGCAAGACCCAGGAAAACCTCCTCTCGCGGTTTTGCCAGTGCCTGGGGCCGGGGGGACACCTGTTCATCGGCCATTCGGAATCCATAACCGGTATGAATTTGCCCCTGGAACCCGTGGCCCCTACGGTGTACAAGAGAATCTAGCGCCGGGCCGCCCATGCCGTTGATCCCCCGACCATCGCGCCCCAGCGCATTTCCGGCCCGGCCCGGGCGTTTGCGCCGTTTCGTGGGCGCAATCCGGGCGGCCACAAGGACCCACCAGTGAAAAACGGCAAGATTCGCGTACTCATCGTCGACGATTCGGCCCTGGTGCGCCAGGCCCTGAGCGAAATCCTCTCCTCCGACCCCGACATCGAGGTGATGGCAACCGCCGCAGATCCCTTCCAGGCGGCCGGGCACATCGCCGAGGAAGTCCCGGACGTGATCACCCTGGACATCGAGATGCCCAAGATGGACGGGCTCACGTTCCTGCGCAAGATCATGTCCCAGCACCCCATCCCGGTGATCATCTGCTCCACGCTAACGGAATCGGGGTCCGAGGCCACGCTGCGCGCCATGGAGTACGGGGCGCTGGACATCGTCACCAAGCCCAAGGTGGGGGCCAAGCAGTTCATCGAGGAATCGCGCATCCGCCTCTGCGACTCCGTGAAGGCCGCCGCCCGCGCCAGGATCAGGGTGCGCCAGCCCGCAGCCGCCATCCAGGTGCAGCCCAAGCTCTCCGCCGACGCGGTGCTGCCGGGGCCCACCGGCAAGGCCATGTTCGGCACCACCGAGAAGGTGATCCTGGTGGGGGCCTCCACGGGAGGCACCGAGGCCCTGCGCGTGTTCCTGGAGGCCCTCCCGCGCGATTGCCCCGCCGTGGCCATCGTGCAGCACATGCCCGAGAACTTCACCGCCGCCTTCGCCAAGCGCCTGGACTCCATCTGCCGCATCACCGTCAAGGAGGCCCAGGACAACGACTCCATGCTGCGCGGCCAGGCGCTCATCGCGCCGGGCAACAAGCACATGCTCCTCAAACGCTCCGGGGCTCGCTACCTTGTGGAGGTGAAGGACGGCCCCCTCGTGCGTCGGCACCGGCCCAGCGTGGACGTGCTCTTCCGTTCCGGGGCGCGCTACGCCGGAAAGAACGCCGTGGGCGTGATCATGACCGGCATGGGCGACGACGGGGCCACGGGGCTCAAGGAGATGAAGGACGCCGGGGCCTATACCATCGCCCAGGACGAGGCCAGCTGCGTGGTGTTCGGCATGCCCCAGGAGGCCATCAAGCTGGGCGGCGTGGACAAGGTGATGTCGCTGGACGACATCGCCCGGGAAGTGCTGCGCTTCTGCGCGGCATAGGGGCGCGCCGTGGCCCGGGAGCTGGAAGCCAAGTTCGCCGTTGAGTCCCTCGCCGCCATGCGTCGCGCCCTGGAGGGCGCGGCCAGCCTGCGCAAGCCCCCGCGTTTCGAGGCCAACATCGTCTTCGACACCCCGGAGGGCCGCTTGCGCTCCCGGGGGGAGCTGCTTCGGCTGCGCCGCTGCGGCGAGGCCTTCACCCTTACGTGGAAAAAACCCGTCGCGGGCGCTCCGGCCGGTGTGAAGGCCATGGAGGAGGTTGAGACCCGCGTGGCCGATTTCGAGGCCATGCGCGCCATTCTCTCGGGCCTGGGCTACGTGGAGCGTCTGCGCTACGAGAAGGTGCGCGAGGTGTGGACTTTGCCCGACGCCGAGGTCTGCCTGGATCTGTTGCCCTTCGGGGAGTTCGTGGAGATCGAGGGGACGCCGGAGACCATCGCCTCCACGGCGGCGCTCCTCCAGCTTTCCATGGATGACGCCTCGGCCAAGACCTACCACGACATCTTCCAGGACCACCTGGCGGCCCGGGGGCTGCCTCCCGCCGACAGCTTCCTCTTCTCGCCGGAGCAGAGGGAGGCCCTGCGCGCCCGGGGCCTGCCGGATTAACCGCGCGTTTCCGGAGTCGCTCCTTGCGCAGTGTCGGAGTGAGCCGAAAAAAAACATTGGTTCCGTTCCGGGAACAAGATGCTTGTTCTCCGCAGCCGCGTCTCCGGCCGCCCTGGCGCGCCCGCTCAGGCGGCGTCCGCCCGGGCCTGCTCCAGGGGCAGCCGGATGATGAAGCGTGTGCCCGCACCCGGGGCCGATTCCACGTCGATGGTCCCGCCGTGGTGGTGCACCACGATGAAGTAGGACACCGATAGCCCCAGACCAGTGCCCATGCCCACCGGCTTGGTGGTGAAGAAGGGCTCGAAGAGCCGCTTACGCACCTCCTGCGTTATTCCGGGGCCGTTGTCCTCGATTTCGATGCGCGCCCGGTCCTCCTCGCGCGCCGTGCGCAGCGTCAGGGTGGGCGAGGGGGTTTGGGCCATGGCCTGGGCCGCGTTGGTCAAGAGGTTCAGGAACACCTGCTGCAACTGGTTCTCCAGGCAGGGCAGGGGCGGCAGGACGGGGTCGTATTCCCTGAGGATGCGGATGCTCTTGAAATCGTGCTTCCTGCGAAGGTTGTAGTCCGAGGAGCAGAGGTCCACCGTCTTGTCCAGGAGGTGCTCCATCCGGGCCGGGGCGAAGCCCGCAGCGTCCTTACGGCTGAATTCGAGCATGCTCGAGACGATTTGCGCGGCCCTGACCCCGGCCTCCCGAATGGCTTCCAGCGTGGGGAGGATGTCGCGCCTTTCCATGTAGCGCCGTACGTCCTCGAAGGTGCAGCCCGCCTGCGCGGCAACTTTCTCGTTGGCGGGCAAGTCGCTGGTCAGGCGTCGCTTGAGCACCTGGACGCCCAGGAGCATGCCGCCCAGGGGGTTGTTGATCTCGTGGGCCATGCCCGCCGCAAGCCCGCCCACGCTCATCATCTTTTCTGTCTGGATCATCAGGTCCTGCATGCGCCTGCGCTCGGAGACGTCGGCGAAGAGCGTGGTGGCGGCCCCCTCGCCCGTCCTGAAGACGTACACGGCGAAGGTCCCGTCGATGGAGCGGTCCTTGTAGGGCATCTCGAAGGAGCGCATGCCGGTCTCGCCCCGGGCGACCTGACGGTACATCTCCGGCACGGGCGTCCCCGCCACGCCTGGGAAAGCCTCTTCGATCCCCAGGCCCAGAAGCTTCGCGTGCTCAATGCCCAGCAGGTCGTCTGCGGCGGGGTTGGCCGCCGTGAGCACCAGCCTGCCGTCGTCCTCCAGCTTGAAGAAGTGCATGCCCATGGGAGAGGATTCCACCACGCTGCGCATTCGTTCCTCGGAGGCCCGCAAGGCCTCCTCGGCGCGCGTGCGAACCTCCACTTCCCGGTGCAGGCGGCGATTCCACCACAGGATCACCCCGACCACCAACACGACGGCCCCCCCGCCCTGCCAGAGGATGCGCCGGAACAGCACCGGGCTCACCAGGGAGGAATAGCCGAGCCCCATCCAGCGCTGGCGGATGGCGTCCGTTTCCTCGAACGTGAGGGATGCCAGGGCCTTCTGAAGAATCCCCGCCAGGATGGCCCGGTCTTTGGGCACGGCCATGGACAGCGGGTTGTCGCCCCAGCGTGTGGGAGCGGCCACTTTGAGATTGGTGAGCCCAAGCTCATTGATCAGGTAGGAAGCCACGGCCAGGTCTACGATGCAGGCCTCGGCCCTGCCGAAGGAGACGGCCTCCAGCATGGCCGACGCATCCGCCACGAAAACGTAGTCGAGCGCCAGCCCGGGGTATTCGTTGCGCACCTTGCTGATGGTGGCGAGGGCCTCGACCTCCGCGACCTTGCGGCCCTGGAGGTCTTCGACGGCCCCGATGAACGGCCCGTAGGCGCGACTGACGATGACCAGCGGATACGACAGGTAAGGCGCGGTGAATGCGAGGTATTCGGCGCGCTCCACGGTCCGGGAGAGGCAGGGGTAGAGGTCGATTCCGCCGGTCTTGCCCATCTGCAGGGCCTCTGCGAAGGTGATGTCCCAGACGGGCTCCATGCGCACGCCCAGGCGCGCCTCCAGGAGCTTGACCGTGTCCGCCGCGACGCCCCGGAACGCCCGGGTCTCGGCCTCCTTCTCCACGAACTGGAAGGGGGGGAACGCCACGCCCACGCCCATCCTGAGCACGGGGTGCTCATGCAGGAAGGCGCGTTCCTCGGAGGTGAGCGCCAGGGAGGGCGGCTCGGCCGCCCGGGAAACCGCCGGGGCGTTCAGCGCCAGGATCGCCGCGCACAAGGCCATGACCGTCGCCAGGATGCGCGGTCCCCGGCCCGGGAACGCCATGGGAAACACCCCTCGTGACCTGGCGGAACAGGCTAGCCGGTCGGTCGAGCCAGTCAGTCTGCGGATCATAACACTTCATCGCTTGAAGGGGCGCGCACGTCAAGCGGAGGGTTCCGAAAGGGGAGGATGGCCCGCGATTCCGGGCCTGAGGCTGCTGAACAAGTCGGCTTTGCGGTTCTTCAGAGGCCTTGCGCGGAGCGCAGCCAGGAGCAGGACGGCCTTGCCGCCCGTAAGCGGCTATCGCAAACGCCGTTTCGGGGGTTGCTGTCGAGCTGTGGCCCGGATTCCGGGCTTTCGGGAAGCGGGAGCAGCCGAAACCCCGGGGCGGGGTTTCGAGGTCCACAAAGACGGCTCTCCCTGCGTCGGGGGCCTTGGACGTCGCCAAGACCTTCTGTCCGCGCCTTGCCGCATGCGCGCGGTGGGGGCGATCTCCCCGCGCCGGGGCCGTCAGTCCGCGCCGCTCGCCGTGCAGGCCTGGCTCCAGGCGCACCAGGCGCAGGCGTGCGAGGGCTGGGGCGTGAAGACCGGGGTTTCCAGGATCATGCGCAGCACGAAGCCCGCCAGTGCCGGAGTCTGCTCCTGGATGCGCAGGGAGCGCGCATCGGCGTCCTCCTTGTCCCCGAAGAGGGGGACCTCCAGGCCGTCCTGCCCCAGGCAGACGAAGGCCGCGTCGCGGGCCTCGGCGCCGGTGGCCTTCCAGAGGGCGTGCAGGTAGAGCGGCAGCTGGATGGAACCGAGCTTCCGGGACAGCTCCGGGAGCATCTCCAGGCCCGCCGCCACGTCCCCGGCGTCCACGGCGTCCCACACCTCCGCATCGTCCCAGAAGCCGCGCGCGGGCTTTTTCGGCCCACCGGTCTTGTAGTCCAGGATCACCAAACCGTGCTCGCGCCGGTCCAGGCGGTCGATGACGCCGCTCAGGCGGCAGGGCGCGCCGGAGAGATCCAACTGGGCGTCGATGCGCTTCTCCAGCTCCAGGGGCGTGCAGGCCGGGGAGTTTTCCGCGAAGGCCGCCAGGCGTCGCGCCCCGGTGCGCTCCAGGAGCAGGCGCGCGTGGGCGGGCATCTGCCGGAAAAAGGGGGCCTGCGCGAGCTTTTCCGCGAAGAGGGCCTGGAGCCGCGCGGCGTCGGGCTCGCCGGGGGCCAGGGGCCGGTTGAGCAGGGGGCGGAAGAAGTCCTGGAGCACCTCGTGCACCAGCTGGCCCAGTGCCGGGGGATCGCCCTCTTCGGCCACCTCGTCCAGGGGCTCCAGAGGCGTGAGGTACTTGAAGAAGAAAGCCAGGGGGCAGCGCAGGAAGCTGTCCAGCAGGGTGGGGGAGACGCCCCGGTAGCGCAGGTGGGTGGTCAGCTTCTGGCGGCAGGCCCGGGTGTTCTCCACGTCGGGCTCGGGGGGGCGCACGCCGCGAAGGGGCATGGTGATGAGCCTGCGGGGCTCCGTGCCCGGGGGGATGATGCGCCCGGCGCGCTTCTCCTCCTCCCAGAGCAGCTGCTCCACATAGCGGCTGGGCTGGCTTTTGCCGTCCAGGATGCCCGGCTGCACGCCCGAGGGATAGAAGATGCCCACCTCGCGCGCGCCCTGGATGAGGCGGTAAAAGGTGTGGGCCTGGGCCATGTCGCGCTCGCGCTGGGCGGGCAGGCCCAGGGCCTCGCGCAGGGGGTCCGGGAGCAGGGGGTCGGGCTTTGGCGCGCCGGGCAGCGCCTCCTCGGAGGCCCCCAGGATGAACACCCGCTCGAAGGTGAGCAGGCGCGTCTCCAGCATGCCCAGCACTTGGAGCCCGGAGAGGGGGTCGGCCTGGAAGGCCACGCGCTGGCGCTCCAGCAGCTCGCGGGCCATGGCGCGCACGGCCTCGGGCGGGAAGCTCTCCTGGGAGATGGTGCTGCCGTGCAGCTCCGGGATCACCTGGTCCATGAGACGCGCCAGGCAGGCGGCGTCGATGACGAAGCGCTCCCAGCGGTCGCCCGCGTGGAGCGGGTCCAGGAGCAGGGAGGCCAGCCCGGAGAGGGCCTGGGCCATGGCCCGTGGGGTCTGCACGTCCTCGAAGGCCGTGAAGCAGATTTCCACCACGCGCCCGAGCAGGGCCAGCGCCCCGGGGTCCGCGCCCTGGGGCGACCACGCCATGGGGTCGAGGTATTTTTCGCCCTGGCGGATGGCGGCCTCCCAGTCGTGGAAGAGCACGCGCAACGGCGTGGCCTCGCCCACGCGCAGGAGCTTGAGCAGGGGATGGCGCAAGAGCGCGATCACCTCGCGCCAATGGTAGCCCCCGGGCATGCGGCCGTCCTGGAGGCGCAGGATGGTTTCCACAAGCTGGGCCAGGGGGGAACGGCCCAGGGGATAGCCCATGGAGACGTTCACCCCGCGCTCGGGCAGGTGGTGCAGCACGGGCATGAGCATGCTCGTGTCGGGCAGCACCACCGCGTAGCCCCGGGCGTCGCTGGCGGCGTCGAGTTCTTTGCGCAGGGCCATGAGCTGGGAGTGCAGGTCGAAGCCCTGGTGGAAGACGACGCTGGCCCTGCGCGGGGGCTCGGGTTCTCCGCCCGCAGCGAAGAGGCTGAACTGGTCGTTGCGGGTGCGCCACGAGGGCAGGGGCGAGCGCGAGCCGTCCTCGGCCACCACGGCCCGGGCCTTCCAGGCCTTGAGCCAGCGGACATGGGCCTCGCACGACCAGTGGGGCGTCCCGCCCGGGCGGGCCACCTCGGGGTCGGTGTGCCAGATGATCTCCGCCTGATCCGCGCGCCACAGGGGGCGCAGCAGGGCCTCCTCGGAGCCCGAGAGGGCGTGGAAACCGCAGGCCAGCACCAGGGAGCCTTCCAGGGCGCCCAGGGCCTCCTTGGGCTTGGCGGAGGCCAGGGAGCGCAGGAGCCCCGGGGTGGAGCCGCCCATGTCCAGGAGCTCCCGGCGGTAGGCGCGCTGGATGGTCCCCAGGTTCTCCAGAAGGGCCGCAGCCGTGGGCACGGCCATGTCCTGCACGTGGTCCATGTCGTCGGCGTCCACGCCGTGCTGGAAGAGGTCTTCCAGCAGGCGGGCCAGGCGCAGGCCCCAGGGAAGGAAATCCTTCATGGCCTCGGGGAAGGGGCGCTCGGAGCCGCGCGGCCCGATGCCCAGGCGCGTGACCACGCCGTGGAGCACGCCCGCGCGGTCCAGCTCCGAGAGGGGGCGCAGGGGCTCGGGGTGCAGGCCGGAGGCCAGCGAGGCGAAGAGTTCGTCGATGGAGAGCGTGCGCGGCAGGAGGCAGGGCTTGGGCAGGCGCTCGTCCGAGGCGAGGCGCTCCATGAGGTAGCGCTTGGGCCTGCGGTGGGGGAAGAGCAGCAGCACGTTCTCGAAACGGCCCTGGAAGCGCTCGCGCAGGTGCGCGGCCAGGCCGGCCATGAAATCGCGGTCCCAGGGGACGACGGTGACGGGCTTCACGATGCGCCTCCGGGGAGGACCTCGCGCAGCACGCGCAGGTCCACGTAGGCCAGGATGCCCAGGGCCGGGCGGCCCTCGCCCTGGGGCAGGGCCTGGGCAAGGTCGAGGTAGCGGCGCAGCTGCTCGTGATGGGCGGGGTCTTCCCGGCCGGTCTTGTAGTCCACCACCAGGGTGCGGGCGGGGGTGAAGGCCAGCAGGTCCGGGCGGTGCACCCTGCCGTCGGCGTCCAGGAGCTCCGCCTCGCGCAGGCCCAGGTGCAGGCAGGGCGCGAAGACCTCCTGGGCCAGGAGCCATTCGAGCCCCTCGGCCAGGTCCCGTGCGGCCTCGGGGTCGTCCAGGCCGGAGAGGGCCAGGGCGCGCTCCACCGCGCCGCGCGCGGGCTCGCCGGGCCGGTGAAGCTCCAGGGCCTTGTGGAGCGCGACGCCCCGGGCGCGCTCCGTCAGGCGCAGGCGGTCGGCGGGGTCGCCCAGCTCGCCCCGGCTGATCTTGAGCCCGGGCAGCCAGTCCAGGGGCGTCCCGGCGGCCAGGGGCTCGGGCGGGGCGGGGTGGTCCTGGGCGTGGGGAGCGGGAGCGGGGGAGGGCACCAGCAGGGCCTGGCTGGGGGGCGTGACGCCCAGCACCACGTCCTCGCCTCCGGGGTGTCCGGCGGCCTGGAGGAGCAGGCGCGCCGCCTTGGCCAGGGGATGGCGGTTCTCCAGCTTCCCGGCGGCTGGCAGGAAGACGTGCAGCTCCTCCACGGGGCGCGTCCAGGCCACGTAGAGCAGGTTCATCTGCTCCAGGAGGTCCTTGGCGGTCTGGAGGCGGCAGGCCTCGCCCAGCTCCTTGCGCAGGGGCACGGTGACGGGCGTGCCGTTCAGGTCGATGCGCGCCATGCGGCCCGTGCGCGCCGGGGGGAAGAGGTGGAAGGGGGCCACGGCCACGGGGAACTCCAGCCCCTTGGCCTTGTGGATGGTGAGCACGCGCACGGCCCGGGCGTCCTCGGGCTGTGGGATCTTCTCCTCGCCGCCGTGCTCGCGCCAGAATTCCAGGAAGGACGAGAGCGAGCCCAGCCCCTGGGTTTCGGCGTTGTGCACCAGCTCCAGGAAGCGGCGCAGGAACACCTCGTCCTCGGGGTAGGCCTCGAACACCTTACAGGCCTCGAAGAGTTCCCAGACCAGATCGTAAGGGCCGGCCGGTCCCGCTCCCTTGAGGAAGGGCTCCACCAGCCGTTTCCAGGCGTCGGGGAAGTCGGTCCGGAAGCGGCGGTAGAGCGGCCCCATGGCCTGGGCCGCCAGCCAGTCGGCCAGGGCGCGCGGGTCCTGGCCCTGGGAGCGGCAGAAGAGTTCCCGGCAGGAGAGGAAGCCCCAGAGGGCCATGTTGTCCGGGGGGTAGTCCAGGAAGGCCAGGAAGGAGACCGCCCCGCGCACCACGGGATGCTCGGCTAGGCGCAGGCTGTTTTCCGTGACCACGGGCACGTCCAGGTCCACAAGCCACTGGGCGGCCTTGGCGGCCTCGCCGTTGGTGCGGGTGAGCACGGCCACGTCGGAGGGGTCGCGCCGGGCGAGCAGGTCGCGGACCACCAGGTCCTGGAAGGCCTCGCGCACGGCCTCCTCGTGCTCACCGGACGTTTCGCCGGGCAGGAAGCGCACGCGCACGAGCCCGCGCGCGCCCTCTCGGCCGGGCGGGGTGTCCTGGGCGCAGTCGGCGAAGGCCTGGGCCAGTTGGAGGCGCAGGGCCTCGCGTTCGGGCTCGGTGGCCTCGGGCAGCAGCGTCAGGGCCGTCAGGCGTCCGGGCTCCTCGGCGGCCAGCGCCGAGAAGACGCGGTTGTTGAAGGAAACGATCTCCGGGGCGCTGCGCCAGTTGCGCCCGAGGGTTTCGCGCCGGGGCTCGGGGACCATGGCCGTCAGGGCCGGATCGCGGGCGGCGGCCTCGAAGAGTCCGGCCTCGCCGCCGCGCCAGCCGTAGATGGCCTGCTTCACGTCTCCCACGTAGAAGAGGCTGCCTCCCTTGGAGAGGCATTCGCCCGCCAGCTGGGCCAGCACGCTCCACTGGCCCCGGCTGGTGTCCTGGAATTCGTCGATGAGCATGTGGTGCAGGCGCGAGCCCAGGCGGCACCAGGCTTCGGGCACGCCTCCGGCCTCGGCCAGCAGGGCGGCCACGCCCGCGGGCAGCTGGGAGAGCAGGGCCACGCCCTTGTCGCCCCGGTAGGCCTCGAAGGCCTCCAGGAGTAGGTTGCCGAAGTCCAGGAAGGGCTTCCAGGCCAGGGCCAGGGCCAGCAGCGCGCCGCGCTCCCGCGCCGCCCGGCAGCGGTGTTTGAGTTCGGCGAAGCGCTGCTCCATCTCCGGTGTGACCAGGCGCTTGGAGGCGGCCAGGAGACAATCCTCGATGGAGTCCTTGAGGGAGTAGGCCGATTCGGGCATCGCCCCCAGGCTCGGCAGGTTCTCCAGGGAGTCGAGATACTTTGCGAAGTTGGATGCGGGCTTGGCCCCGGCGGCCTCCAGGGCCAGACGCAGGTCCCGGGCCTTGCGGATCACGTCGTCGCGGAGGGCGTCGGCCTCGCCGCGCGCTGCGCGGGCGTCCCAGGCCGGGGCGGGGCCGTGCTCCACCAGATGGGCGAAGACCCCGCGCAGACGCTCGCGTACCGCCCCGGTGAGCCAGAAGCCCGAGGAGGAGCCGGATTCCGCGAGGGAGTCGGCCATGGCCTCCATGAGGGTTCTGGCCTGGGGGGACAGCTCGGCCGAACCGGCGGTGAGGGCGTCGAAGAGGTCGTCGAAGACGGCGTCCTGGTCGAGGCTGGTCTCGAAGTCCGGGGGCAGGCCCAGTTCCAGGGCGAAGAGTCTGGCCAGACGGCCCAGGAGGCTGTCGATGGTGCGGATGTCCAGGGTCTGGTAGTGGCGCAGGAGGCGTTCCAGCAGGGCCAGGGCCTTGCGGCGGTCCTCGGGGCGCTGGAATTCCGGGTCGGGCTGGCCCAGAGCCAGGGCCTTGAGCGCGCCCAGCACGCGCTGGCGCATCTCGGCGGCGGCCCTGTTGGTGAAGGTGATGGCCTGGATGGCCTCGGGGCCGTAGGCCTGGTCCGGCTGCGCGCCGCAGGCGGGACCCGGCGTGCCGCTGGCCATGAGCAGGGCGAGGAAGCGGCGGGTGAGGCGGTAGGTTTTGCCGGACCCGGCCGAGGCGTGGAGTTGTTCGATCATGGCGTCGGGCATGGTGTAAACCCTTCGCGCGCCTTGGGCAATCACCTGGATGCGTGGAGGGCGCTGGAAGTGCTCGAAAGGTGGGCACGGGATTTGCTTGACGCTATCCGAGACCGGCAAGGAGGCCGACCATGCACGCCCTGCACCATGCCCCGGACCTCACCAAGCCCGAACAGGCCCGGCGGGTCGCCCGCAGCCTGGGCCTGGGAGAGGCCGCCCTGAACGAGGTGGACTTCGACGACCTCTTCGTGAGCGAGGACGTTCTCAAGACCCTGCACGGACTCGCCATGGACATCCTGCGCGAGTCCCGCGACGCGCCCATCATCAGCGCCTACTGGGTGGACGACTCCCGCGAGCTGCTCCTGTGCGCCGACGCCGGGTCGGACCTCCACCTGGTGCGCGTGCCCGGCAAGCACTGGTCCGTGCGGCCCGCAGAATCCCACTAGCGGGGCGTCTCATTTCTTCCTGGGGCCTCCCAGGATGTTGCCGAGAACATCCAGCGCGCCCTTGCCCACGTCGCCCGGGGTCTTGATCACGGCTCCGGGAGCTCCTGTCACGGCGTCCAGCGCGCCCTTGGCCGCGAGACCGGCCAGGGCCGCCGCGTCCACCGACACCCCCGGCGACTCCAGGCTCCCCTTGAGCTGCACCGGGATGGCCGCCAGTTTGGCGAAGCGCACCAGGAGCCGGTAGTCCAGGGTGCGGGCGGCCAGATTCACCGATCCCTGCCCCTCCACGCGATGCGGCGGAACCACGGCCACGAGGTCGTTGCCCGTGGCCACGCCGTTGGCCACCGTGAAGCTTCCCGTGACCGATTCGTAGCGCGTGCCGCCCTGGCCCGAGCCCTGGGCCGCCACCTTCTCCGGCGTGGAGAAGGCCGCCGGGGTGAGGTCCACGCCGGGGATCATCCCGTCGCGCAGGGAAAAGGAGAACCGCCCGCCCAGGCTGGAGAGCAGGCGGGCTTCGTCGTCGCCTCGGGCGGTAAGCGCCGCGTTGAGCCCCGCGCGTCCGGTGATGCGCGCCTTGCCGGTCAGGTCCTTGAGCAGGGGCTCCAGCTGGACGCCTTCGGCAGAGGCCTTCAGCGAGAGGGGCCGCGATGCCCCGGGCTCCAGACCCGTGGAGGCGCTGGCCCGGAGCGTCCCCTGGTAGAGGCTCAGGCGCAGGGGGTCCAGCTCCAGAGACTTCTCTCGCACCTCCAGGCGCGCGTGCACGTCGCGCATTCTGAGCTTGGCGGCCTTGAGCGAGGCCACGTCCACCACGCCCGACACGTCCGCCGGAGACCCGGACGGCTCTGCCCCGGCCTGGGGCGTCTTTCTTGCTTCTTTGGCCGGAGCGGTCCCGGGCTTCTCCCCGCCCCCGGGAGCATTTGACCCGGGAGCATCGGCGCGCCCGGCGGGCAGCAGGGCGTCCAGGTCCAGGGACGCGGCCTTGAGGGCGAAGGACACCTTGGGCCTCGGGGCGGAACGGTCCACGTCGGCCGTGAGCGAGAGGGGCTGGCGGTCCAGCTGGAACTCACGCGTGGAAATCTTGGTCCGCTGGCCACGGTGCTCGAAATCCACGGCTCCGGCCAGGGAGGCCAGGGCGTCCGGCCCGGCGGGGCGTGCGGCCACGCCCAGGCGGCGCATCACGGCGCGCGGCTCGCACGGGGCCAGGACGAGCGCGCCCTTCACCTCGGGGGCATCCCCCGCGAGCGCGGCCCGGGCCGAGCCGGAAAGGTCCAGGCCCAGGGCCGAGAGCTTCAGCGAGGAGATGTCCACGCTCTCCAGAGCCCTGTCCGCCGTCAGTTCCAGGGAAAAGCCCGCCGGACCGGCCTCGGGCAGGGCCACCCCGAAGCGGGCCAGGAACGCGCCCAGGTCGAAGGTTTCGGAGGCCAGTCGGGCCGTGAAACGCCCGGCCCCGGCCTTGCCGCCGGAGAGACCCTCGGCGCGGGCCTCGCCCGCGAGCTTGAGCCCCGCGGCGTCCAGCTTCAGGCCCGTCACCTGGGCCGTGCCCTTGGCCAGGTCGGCCCCGGCGTCCAGCCCCAGGGCCACCACGGCGGGGTCGGCGGGCAGCAGCCCGCCGGAGGCCTTGGCGGCCAGGAGAAGCCCCTCGGCCGCGTAGGTCTGGGAGGTGAAATCGGCCCGCAGCGTGCCCGAGGCCGTGGTCTCGGCCGCGCGCACCGGCAGGTTCTCGCCGGACAGGGTGGCCTTGAAGGCCGCATCGGCGAAGACGAAGCGCAGGGCCTCCGGCCAGGCCTGGCCCTTGCCGGATAGCTCCAGGCGTCCCGAGGCCTTGGGCGATGCGAGCGCGTAGTCCAGCGAGAAGGAGACCGGGAAGCTCGCGCCCCGGGCGATGCCCCGGGCCGTGAGCGTCACATTGTCCAGGCGCAGGGCCGCGCCCGAGGCCTGGTCCTCCCAGGAGAGGGCGCACTGCTGCAGGTCCAGGGCCTCCAGGCGGTAGTCCAGGAGGATGCGCTCGTCCGATTGGGTGACCACCACCACCTTCTCGCCCTCCACCGCGACGGACTTCACCTTGGGAGTGGGCAGGTTGAGGCGTCCCTGGGCGTCGCGGCGCAGGGTGAGGGCCAGCCCGCGCACGCTCACGGTCTCCACCTCCACGCGGCCCGAGAGCAGGGGCAGAACCCGCAGCGACGCCCTGGCCGACCCCAGGGAGGCCAGGGGGGGCGCGCCGGGCGGGTCCAGAGGGGAGCGCAGGCTGACGCGCTCCAGGGAAACCGAGAGCGTGGGCAGAAAGGAGCTGGACAGGGGGCCGTCGAAGGATATCTCCAGGCCGGTGGCGTCCTTCAGGGCCGCGCCCAGGCGCTCCTTGAAAAGATTGAGGTCCAGGGTGGCGGCCAGGACGGCCAGTCCTGCCAGGGCCAGAGCCAGGATTCCACCCAGGATGATGGCGGCGCGCGCTACGGGTTTCATGGTCATGCTCCTTGGAAAGGCTCACGATGTCCTATAGACCCTCCCCATGGACAAGACAAATCAAAAGGTGATCGTGGTGGATGCCGGGCTCGCGGGGCTGCGGCTGGACCGTTTCCTCAGCCAGGCCTGCCCCATGCCGCTGCGCGCGGCGCGGCGGCTGGTGGAGCGCGGCGCGGTGACGGTGGACGGACAGGCCTGGGGTTCCACTCGCAAACTACGCGCCGGGCAGGAGGTGCGCCTTCCCGCCATGGAAGAGCAGGCTCCACCGGAAATCCCCTCGGGGGGGGGCGGCCCTGCTCTCCTGGCCGAGGACGGACGCTACGCCGCCTTCCGCAAACCTGCCGGGCTGCACACGGTGTCCCTCGCGGGCGGCGGCGGCGAGAGCCTGGAGGCCATGCTGCCGCGCCTGAGCCCGGAGTGGGCCGTGAAGCTGGTCAACCGCTTGGACCGCGACACCTCGGGCATCGTGCTGGGGGCCTACACGCCGCAATACGAGGAGCGCTTCAGGGAACTGGAGAACCAGGGGCTGGTGCTCAAACGCTACCTGGCGGTGGTCCAGGGCGCGCTGGAGGGGCCGGCGGCCGTGCGGCGCGACCTGGACACGGCCAAGCGCTCCAAAACCCGCATCCTGGCCCAGGACACCCCCGACGCCCTGCGCTGGACCACGGTGAAGCCCCTGGCGCGCCTGGGAGCGGACACCCTGGTGGAGGCGCGCATCGCCAAGGGGGCTAGGCACCAGATCCGGGCGCACCTTTCGGCCCTGGGGCATCCGCTGCGCGGGGACGCCCTGTACGGCGGCGGAGGGGAGGGGCCGTTCCTGCTCCACCACTGGAGCGTGGCCCTGGACGGCTTCGAGGCGAGCTGCCTGCCGGACTGGGAGGGAGTTGAAGTTCCGCTTGAACTTTTGCGGCCGTAGCGCTTTCCGGCCGCCGCGAGAGCGAGTCGCGGCGGCGCTTCCCATTTCCGGGGAAGTGGGATAGACAGCCCATGGTGGCATTCCAAGCCAGGACGCGCGTTATCAGCATGGATCAGCACCCCCCCGAAACACCCCCTTCCGGCCAAGGTCCGGCCCTCGTCCTGCCTCCCGTCACGCCGGGCGGGGAGGCGGGCGCTGTGTCCCGCCAGGTGGTGCTGCCCCTGGGCAAGTCCCTGGAGATCAGCGTCAAAAGTCTTCAGGTGCGTTTTTTCCGCTCCCTGATCACCGTGACCAGCCTCGTGCTGGCCGTGGCCTTCCTGGCCTTCACCCTCTTCGGGCACGACGTGGCCATGGGCCTGCTGGCCTCGGGCGACCCGCAGCTGCAATCCGACCTGGTCAAGGCCGGGTACGACCTGGCCCCCGGGCGCTTTCCCGGCACCTACGTGGTGGCCTCCAGCGCCAAGGACCGCTGGCTGGTGATGCTCTCGCTCCTGGTGTGCGCGGTGGGCATCGTCAACGCCCAGCTCATGGCCGTCACCGAGCGTTTCCGCGAGATCGGCACCATGAAGTGCCTGGGCGCGCTGGACAGCTTCGTGCTGCGCCTCTTCCTGCTGGAGGCCGGGATGCAGGGCGTGGCCGGGTCCGTGGTCGGGGCGCTGCTGGGCGGCTTGGCGGGCTTGACCGTGGGCGTGCTGCGCTTCGGGCTGGCCGCCGCGCGTCACGCCCCCCTGGGCGACATGGCCTGCTCCCTGGGCTGGGCCGTGCTGGCCGGGTTCCTCCTGAGCCTGGCGGGAGTCTCCTATCCGGCCCTGGTGGCCTCCCGCATGCCCCCCGTGGCGGCCATGCGGGCCGAGGAATAAGTCATGCCGCAGACGCACAACATCGTCAGGGTCGCGGGGGTCACCAAGTCCTTCGAGCTGGGCAAGCTCACGGTGCAGGCCCTCAAGGGCGTGGACCTCTCCATCCGCTCCGGGGAATACCTCTCCATCATGGGGCCTTCGGGTTCGGGCAAGTCCACGCTTTTCAACATGATCGGCGGTCTGGACAAGCCCACCACCGGCAAGGTGTTCATCGACGAGGTGGACATCGCCCAGCTGGACGCCTTCGAGCTGGCCTGGCTGAGAAACCGCAAGATCGGCTACATCTTCCAGACCTTCAACCTCATCCAGGTGATGACGGCCCTGGAAAACGTCACGCTGCCCATGACCTTCGCGGGCGTCCCGGACGATGAGGCCGCCGAGAAGGGCCTGGAGCTCCTGGGGCTGGTGGGGCTGCGCGAACGCCACGCCCACAGGCCCATGGAACTCTCCGGCGGCCAGCAGCAGCGTGTGGCCATCGCCCGCTCCCTGGCCAACAACCCCGCCATCGTCCTGGCCGACGAGCCCACCGGCAACCTCGACCTCACCACCGGCGAGGAGATCATCACCCTGCTCAAGAACCTCTCCAGCCAGCGGGGCGTCACCGTCATCAGCGCCACGCACGACTACAAGATGCTCAACGTCTCCGACCGCGTGGTCTGGATCCGCGACGGGCGCATCGACAAGATCGAGGAGCGCGACCAGCTCAAGATCGTGGTCGGCGGCATCGGCAAGGAACACTAGATGAGGCGTCTGGCGACCCTGGCCCTCCTGCTGGCCCTCTTCGCCGCCTGGACGGCCCCCGCGCGCGCGGCCAAAAAGCAACAGCAGGACGCCCCGCCCCCGGAACTTCTCGAGGCCTTCGGACGCGACCCCGCCGCCGCCCTGGCCTCCCTGGGCGACCGCTCCCTGGGCTCCGACGGGGCCGCCCGCGCCGCCGCCCTGGTCCACGCCTGGTTCGCCTCCCTGAACGCCGGAACCCCCGGCTTCCAGGATTTTCCCGCCGTGGCCAAAGTGCACGGACCCTGCTCCATCCTGGTGGACGGCCAGGTGCTGCCCCTGCACCAGACCGACCTCAACGTGCTCACACCGGCCGCCGCCTCGGGCCTGGAAGGCCTCCTGGTGGACGCGGGGCAGGGCGAACTCTCCGATTTCAACGGCAAGGACGTGGCCGGGGCCATCGTGCTCATGGACCTGGACTCGGGCAAGAACTGGATGAACGCCGCCCTGTTGGGCGCGAAGGCCGTGGTCTACCTGGACCGGCGCAAGGAGGCCGACCCGGCTTTCAAGGGCTTCTACGAGGACAAGCTGGAGCTGACCCCCGTGGTCTTCCCCCGCTTCTGGGCCGCCGGGGAGCACGCCGGAAAACTGGCCGCCTCCGCCGGGAAGCGCGCCGCCCTGGAGTCGCGCGCGGCCTGGAACCCTGTGCTGGCCCGCAACGTCTATCTTTTCCTTCCCGGCTCGGACCAGACGCTGGCCCGCCAGATCGTGGCCGTTGAGGCGTTCTACGACAGCCAGGCCTACGTGGCCGGGCGCTCCCCAGGCGCGGACGAGGCCTCCTCCCTGGCGGCCCTCATGGACGCTGCCAGGGCCTGGACCAGGAATCCCCCCAAACGTTCCGTGCTCCTGGTGGCCACGGCGGGGCGATCCCAGTCGCTCCTGGGCTGGCGCGAGTTCCTGGCCGCCTTCCGCGTGAAGGGCAAGGAGCTGCGCACCCTGCGCCGCGACCTGGGCGACAAGGCCAAGACCGCTTCGGACCTGCTGGCTGCCCTGGACGCCCCGGAGGTCCGCCTGGACGACCCCCAGCTGGCAAAAGGCCTGGACACGGCCCTCAAGGACGAGGTGGACCGCGTGACCACCCGGCTCATGCGCCTGCGCCTGGACGAGGCCGCCAAGGACCAGCCCCAGCTGGCCCAGCTCACCGCCCGGCGGGAGGCCCTGCGCGCCCTGAGCTGGCGCGGCGGCTTCGCGGGCCTGGACGAGGCCGAGGCCCGGGCCGTGCGCGAACTGCTGCCCGTCGTGCGCGCCGCCGCCCAGCTCGACGAGGCCGACGCCCGCCGCCGCCTGGCCGCCGTGGAATCGGCCCGGGAACTGCGCCAGCTCACGGGCGACGCCGAAATCATGGCCGCCGCCTCCCTGCACCTTTCCAGCCACGGCGACGGCGTGGGGGCCTTCAACGACGGCTGGCTCTACGCCCTCAAGCCCGAGATCAACCGCGTCCAGGCCTACTCGGGGCTCTCGGGCTTTTTGACCGACGCCGCCAAGGGGCTTGGCTATCCCCAGGACGCCATGCGGTTCGTCAACGGCCTGCGCGCCGACCGCTCCCGCCCCTGGCGCAGCTACTTCGTGGACAACCCCCAGCTGGGCGGCGAGGTCTCCGCGCTCTCGGGGCTTCTGGGCTTCTCACTGGCCACCGTGAACGACGGCCGCCCCCTCTGGGGCACGCCGGACGACCTGCCCGTCCACGTGGACAAGGCCAATCTGGCCCGTCAGTCCGCCCTGGCCACCGGGCTGCTCCAGGCCCTGGCCGAAAAGCCCTTCGACGTCCCGGAATCCCTGCCGCGCAACGGCTTCGCCACGCTCACCGGGCGGGCCAAGTTCATCCGCCAGGGCGAACTCTTCCCGGACCGGGCCGCGCCCGGCACCGTGGCCCTGGTCTTCCAGGGCGAGAGCCGCTTCCTGGCCATGGCCGACTCGGCCGGGGCCTTCACCGTGGCGGGCCTGGCCGACAGCAAGCACGTGCTGGACAAGGCCATCATCGAGGCCTACCGCTTCGACCCCGCCACGGGGCAGGCCGTGTGGGCCGTGGACAAGAAGCAGACCGGCAAGGAGGCCTACCGCCCGCGCCTGCGCAGGCTCGTCTCCGAGACCGACCTGGTGATGTTCGGCTGCCGCCAGAGCACGGTGTTCTCCACCTTCGACCCGCGCTCCTTCCGCTACTTCACCAAGGTGGAACTCCTCGACGGACGGCGCGAGGCCGAGCCCCAGCGCTACTGGTTCTCGCGCCTGGACACCCTGGACTCCACGCTCTTCACGGTGTTCCTTGAGCCGGGCACGGCCTACAAGCTCCTGCTCTCGGACACGGTGCTCACGCGCAAGATGCTCCTGCTCAACGCCACCCCGGAGGACCCGCCCGGCAAAGGCTACCCCGTGGACGCCTGGCCCACGCTCCCCTGGACCGAGCTGCGCGCCGCCTCCGACATGTGGGACCTCGTCGGCCCGCGCGTGCGCAACCTCGAAGCACACGGAATCTTCAACGAGCGCATCCGCGCCATGACCGACGAGGGCAGGGCGCAGCTGGCCAAGGCCGAAGAACTGCGCCAGGGCGGGCGCTACGACGAGGCCCTCTCCCAGGCGCGGGCCTCCTGGGCCTTCGCGGCCAAGGTCTACGCCGACGTGGAGAAGACCCAGAAGGACGTGCTCATGGGCGTGCTCTTCTACATCGCCCTCTTCGTGCCCTTCGCCTACTGCATGGAGCGCCTCATCTTCGCCTTCGCAGACATCCACAAGCGCATTCTGGGCTTCCTGGGCATCCTCACGGCCGTCATCGGCGTGATCTACAACGTGCACCCGGCCTTCAAGCTCACCTACAGCCCCCTGGTGGTGATCCTGGCCTTCTTCATCATCGCCCTGGCCGGGGTGGTGGCCTTCATCATCATCATGCGCTTCGAGCAGGAAATGGAGGAGATGCAGCGCCGGGCCAAGCACGTGAAGGCCTCGGAGATCGGCAAGCTCAAGGCCTTCGCCGCCTCCTTCGCCATCGGCGTCACCAACCTGCGCCGCCGCAAGATCCGCACGAGCCTCACCTGCGCCACCCTGGTGATCCTCACCTTCACCATCATGAGCTTCACCAGCGTGCGCAGCGCCCGCGTGGACCACGCCGTGCGCTTCTCGCCCCAGAGCACCTATCAGGGCGTGATGCTCAAAGACCTGGGCTGGAAATCCATCCCCGTGGAGGCCGAGAACGTCCTCTCCGACCAGGCCGGGCAGGGCCTCTCCGCGCCGCGCGCAGTCATCGAACCGCGCGACCGCGTGAGCGCCTTCGTCACCCAGGTGCGCGGCCCCAAAGGCTACGAGACCGTGCAGGGCGTCACCGGGCTCTCCTGGGCGGAGGCCCGCGTGAGCCGCATGGACCGCATCCTCACCGCCGGGCGCTGGCTGGAGGAGGGCGAGCGCCGCGCCGTGCTCCTGCCCTCGGCCCTGGCCGAGCGCATCGGCGCGGTTCCCGGCGGCCACGTGGACCTCTGGGGCGAACGCTTCACCGTGGCGGGCATCTTCTCAGGCAAGGAACTCGACGCCCTCCCGGACCTGGACGGCGAACCCCTCACCCCCGTGACCTTCCCCAGCGAGACCGCCGTGGAGGTCTCGGAGTCAGAGAAGGAGGCCGTGGAGTCGGGCGAGGACGTGGTGAGCTTCCAGGGGCGCTACCAGCACGTGCCCGGAGAGCAGACCATCATCCTGCCCTACGAGACCGTCATGAGCCTGGGCGGGCAGCTCAAGAGCCTGGCCGTCTCCGGCACGGCAGCAAGGGACCTGGCCGGCAAACTGGCCGACCGCTTCGGCCTGACCATCTTCGCCGGACTCCCCGAGGGCACTTTCGTCTTCCACTCCACCGACGCCATCAACTACGCCGGAGCCCCCAACATCGTGGTGCCCCTGGCCATCGCCATGCTCATCGTGCTCAACACCATGATCGGCTCGGTCTACGAGCGCAAACGCGAGATCGGCGTCTACACCGCCGTGGGCCTGGCCCCCACCCACGTCTCGTTCCTCTTCATCGCCGAGGCCCTGGCCTTCGCCGTGCTCTCGGCAGTGATGGGCTACATCCTGGCCCAGACCGCCGCCGCGCTCCTCTCGGGCACCGCCTTGTGGTCTGGCATGACCGCAAACTACTCCTCGCTGGCGGGCGTGGCCGCCATGGTGCTGGTGATCATCGTGGTGCTGCTCTCGGTGATCTACCCCGCGCGCGTGGCCGCCAACATCGCCATCCCCGACGTGAACCGCTCCTGGACCCTGCCCGAACCCAAGGGCAACACCATCACCGCCACGCTGCCCTTCCTCATGCACATCCGCGAGCAGGACTGCGCGGGCGGCTTCCTTCTGGAGTATTACAAGGCGCACCAGGACGTGTCCCACGGGCTGTTCTCCACGGCCGAGGTCCGCCAGGACTTCGTCTGCCCCTGGAAGGACCCCGGGGCCGGTCCGCACCCCGGCGAACTGCACGGCGAGTTCTGCTCTCTGGATTCCTGCCTGCGCATCATGGCCCGGGTGTGGCTCGCTCCCTTCGATTTCGGCATCAACCAGCACGTGACCATCACCTTCTCGCCCGCCATGTGGCACCCGGGCTACCTGGAAATCCAGGTGGAACTCACCCGGGAGGCCGGCGAGGCGGGCATGTGGAAACGTCTCAACAAGGGCTTCCTGGACGACCTGCGCAAGCAGATGCTCGTCTGGCGCTCCCTGGACGAAGAGCGGCGCGAGGCCTACGAGCAGAGCGTGGACGTGAGCACCAAGAACCCCGAGGCCCACGCCGCCCAGACTCTGAACCAGGCCCAGGCCCGGGCCTGAACCCGGAAGAACGGTCACCGCGGGAAGAAACGGCAAGCGCATGAAACAAAGCGTCATCAGGCCCCGGGCGGTCGTGCTGGGCGTGCTCTCGGGCGCCTTGCTCTGCCTGGCCACGCCCTACAACAACATGTACCTGGCGGCCACGCCCCTGGGCGGCGGCCACTTCCCCCTGGCCCCCTTCATCCTGCTGGTGTGCCTGACCATCCTCACGGCCCTGGTCGCCCGCATCTTCAAAACAGCCCCCCTCTTCAACGGCGCGGAGCTCCTGGGCTCGTGGATGCTCGCCGTGCTCATGTCGGGCATCGCCTACACGGGGCTCATGCGTACGCTGCTCATCAACCTCACGGCCGTGGACCACTTCGCATCGGCGGGCAACCGCTGGAACGAGACCCTGGCCCCCCTGCTGCCCCAGGCCTGGACCCTCACCGACCACAACGCCGTGGAGCTGCTCTACAACGGCCTGCCCGACGGCCGACGCCTGGGCTGGCTGGAACTGCTCCAGCGCATCCCCTGGAGCGCCTGGGCCGGGCCCATGGCGGCCTGGGGCGTGTTCATCGGGCTCACGTGCGTGGTGATGGTGTGCATCGTCAACCTCTTCAGCCGCCAGTGGATCGTCAACGAGCGCATGAACTTCCCCCTGCTGCGCCTGCCCTATCTGATGGAGGAGTCCTTCCAGGAGGGCAGGGTGGGGGCCTTCTTCACCAACGGCTTTCTGCTCACGGGGCTGATGATCCCGGTGGTGCTGCATACGGTCAACGGGCTTTCCACCTACATGCCCTCGGTGCCCCAGATTCCCACGGTGCTCCTGGCCGGGCCATATTTTCCGCGCACGGGCCTGTTCATGGGTTTCAGCAAGCTCAAGATCTACCTCATCCCGGCCTTCGTGGGCTTCGCCTTCCTCACCTCGCGCCAGATTTCGCTCAGCTTCTGGGTGTTCTTTGTGCTGGGGGGGCTGCTCACCGGGGCGCTCGCCCTGGTGGGGCTGCACACGCCGCCCTCGGCCCTGGGCGTCACCTTCGGCCCCACCCTGACCCTGGTGGAGGAAACCCAGATGATCGGGGCCTATGGCGTGTTCTTCCTCTTCGTGGTCTGGCTCGCGCGCGACCACCTGCTGGAGGTTGTCCGCACGGCCTTCGGCAAGGGGGAGTCGCGCCCGCGCGAATCCGAATGGTTCTCCACGCGCCTTGCTTTCTGGGGCCTGGTGGCCGGCGGGGCGGGGCTCATGGCCTGGTGCGCGGCCTTCGGGATGCCCCTTGGGGCCACGGTGCTGCTGCTGGGCATCTTCTTCGTGGTGATGGTGGTGGCCAGCCGGGTGATCTGCCAGGGCGGCATCGCCTATTTCACGCTTACGGCCGCGCCCTCCGACGGGCTGCTGGCCTTCTTCGGTTCGGGCTTCTTCAGCCAGGCCGGGTTGCTCATGGGCGTGATGCTCCAGAAGATCCAGTTCCTGGACCTGCGCGAATCGCTCATGCCCTCCCTGGTGCACGCGGCCAAGGTGGGCGAGCCGGTGGCGCGCAAACGGCTCTATTTCGCGGGAATCTGCCTGGCCATCGGGCTGGGCGTGGTCGTGTCCTTCACGGCCATGCTGGCCTTGTGCCACAAGGTGGGCGTGCGCGACCTCCAGGCCGAATGGGAGATATCCTCTGTGCTGCGCGTCTACGAGGACGCCCAGCGTCTGCTGGAGGCACCCTCGGGGTTCAACCCCTGGGTGATTTCCTACGCGGGAGCCGGGGCCGTGGTGATGCTGGGGCTCATCCTCTGCTTTCAGCGCTTCTACTGGTGGCCCCTGCACCCGGTGGGCTACCTGACCATGTACAGCTCTTCCATGCGCATCCTCTGGTTCAGCTTCTTCGTGGGCTGGCTGTGCAACCACGCCGCGCTGCGCTACGGCGGGGTGGAGTTCTTCGCCAAGGCCCGGATGCTCTTCATCGGGCTCATCCTCGGGGACTTCCTGATGGGCGGCGTGTTCGCCGTGGCCGGGCTCTTCCTGGGCCAGAGCTATCAGGTGCTCCCCTCGTGAACGGCTCGTCCAGGACCGGTGACTGACCATGTACGACGACAAAGAACTCAAGGAATACCGGGACCTCCTGGAAACCCCCGCCCATTTCGAGGAGGGGTTCGACTGGAAGACCATCGCCGGGGCCATCTTCATCGGCTTCCTGATGATGCCCGGCTCCATGTACTTGAACCTGGTGATCGGCGCGGGCATCGGCCCCGCCGCCCGCTGGGTGACCATCATCCTCTTCGCGGAAGTGGCCAAGCGCGCCTATTCCGACCTCAAACAGCAGGAGGTGTTCCTGCTCTACTACATGGCTGGGGCGGCCATGCATTCGCCGTTCTCGGGCCTGTTGTGGAACCAGTACCTTGTGCAGTCCGACGCGGCCAAGATGCTTGGGCTCACGGAGTTCATCCCTTCGTGGGTGGCCCCGGGGCTGGGGTCGGAATCGCTCACGGAGCGCACCTTCCTGCACCGCGACTGGCTCACGCCCATCCTCTTGCTCATCGGCTCCCAGATCGTGCAGCGCGTGGACCACTTCGGCCTGGGCTACGCCCTCTACCGCATCACTTCCGACGTGGAGAAGCTGCCCTTCCCCATGGCCCCCGTGGGGGCGCTTGGCACCATGGCCCTGGCCGAGTCCGCCGAGGAGCGCAAGACCGGCTGGAAGTGGCGCGTGTTCTCCATCGGCGGGGTGATCGGGATACTCTTCGGCAGCGTCTACGTGCTCTTTCCCGTGGTTTCGGGGCTCATTTTCACCGAGCCCGTGCGCCTGATCCCCATCCCCTGGATCGACCTGACCCGGCACACCGAAGGCGTCATGCCCGCCGTGGCCACGGGGCTCCAATTGGACTTGGGCCTGGTGTTCACCGGCATGGTGCTGCCGTTCTGGGCGGTGATCGGCGGTCTGGTGGGGCAGCTCATCACCTTCGTGGCCAACCCCATATTGCATGAGCACGGCATCCTGCACCGCTGGCACCCGGGCATGGGCACCGTGGACACGGTGTTCGCCAACAACTTCGACTTCTACCTGAGCTTCGGCCTGGGCCTGGGGCTGGCCATCGGGGTCATCGGCATCTGGCAGGTGGCCAAGAGCTTCCGCAAAGGGCCCGGCGGCGGGGTGGACTACCGCCAGGTGTTCAAGAGCCATCCCGAGCGGGGCGACATCAACTTCTGGGTGTCCGTGGCCATCTACGTGGCTTCCACGGCCTGCTACGTGGCCCTGTGCCTCTGGCTGGTGCCGGATTTCCCCTGGATATTCTTCGTGCTCTACGGCTTCGTCTACACGCCGGTGATCTCCTACATCACGGCGCGCATGGAGGGCATCGCGGGCCAGTTCGTGAGCCTGCCCCTGGTGCGCGAGGCCAGCTTCATCGCCGGGGCCAGGTTTTTCGGGTACCACGGCATCGAGATCTGGTACGCGCCCATCCCCATCCACAACTACGGCAAGGCCACCGTTGACTTTCGCGAGATCGAGCTGACGGGCACCAGCCTGCGCGGTGTGATCAAGGCCGAGATCGTGGTCTTCCCCGTGGTGATGATCGCCAGCCTGCTGTTCTCCCAGTTCATCTGGCAGCTGGCCCCCATCCCCTCCACGGCCTACCCCTACGCCCAGGAGCTGTGGCATCTCCAGGCGCTCAACAGCCTGCTCATGCAGACCTCCACCCTGGAGGGCAACTCGCTCTTCTTCCAGGCCCTCAACGGGCACTACCTGGGCGCGGGCCTTGGCCTGGGCCTGGTGACCTACGCGGCGCTCAACGCCCTGGGGCTGCCGGTGCTCCTGGTGTACGGCGTGGTGCGCGGCCTGGGCCAGCACATCCCCCACGGGCTGGTGCTGGAGGTGATCGGGGCCTTCCTGGGCCGCTGGTACTTCCACAAGAAGTACGGGGCCATGTGGCGGCAATACGCCCCGGTGCTCCTGGCGGGGTTCTCCTGCGGCATGGGCCTGACGGGCATGTTCGCCATGGGGCTCACGCTGATACTCAAGAGCCTGGGCAAGCTGGCGTACTGAGGGTAAACTATCGTAAAAATTATAGCAGTTGTAATTTGATGTTGCTGATTTGGTTTTGACCTGTCCTGACGTCACTCGGGGTTGCAGAAAGTGTGACAGAGTATTTGTCGTTGTTTTCGAATCTTAATTTTGGGTGGTTGTCTCCTGTGATTGTTAGTCCAAGCCTTTCGAGTGATCTTTTCATTTTCTCTGTTATAGATCGATATTCCGGGAATATTTTGCGCAATTCTTCGAGAATCAACCTTCTTTGTCCTCCTTCTTTGTTTGAGTCAACTATTTCAGAAAGAATGTCTTTGCGTCGGCTACCGTTCTTAAGATTCTCAATCGTTTGCTTAAGTGTATCGAGAATTATATCTTTGGCTTCGTCGGGATAGAGATCTGCTCCTGGTCCCCGTTGGATTATGGATACCCCAGTCTGTGGGGTGATAGATTGCTCAAGGGCGAGATTGCGACGCTCAAGGATGTCGTTCTGCTTCTCAAGGCTTTTTATCTTCTCTTTTAGTTCTTTGTTCTCGGAGTCGAATGCAGAGATGTATTGGTCAATGGAGGACGTTTTTTCTGATTTTAGTTTGTCAATTTTGTTTTTTGTGAGGCACTCTTGTAGGTGAAGCCAAGTGTTTTCTTGTGGTATGGCTTGAATATTGAGTATGTCTCTTAGCTTGTTGAAGATGTACCGCTCTCTTTTTTGTGGGCTGCTATAGAGTTGTTCTGGTAGGATTTTGTATCCCCCGCTATGGCCTCGGAAGTGGATGCCGATAGCACCGCCATAAGGGTTTTCAGAATTAGTTTTGGTTTTTAATGTGAATGAAAAGCGCTTGTCGGGTTCGACGAGGATGTGTGCAATTCCATGAAGGAGTTGTGCTGTCTTGATCGGGTCAGTCTGGCATTGTCCATAGTCATTTCGACTTATGTAGATGCATGGAAGCCTGTGTTCTGATGTTCCATTGATTATCTTTGCTGCGATGTCGATGTCGTGGTCTGTTAGAAACCGAGGTTGTGGGAGGCACTGCCAGCCATTATCAATTGCCGATCCAAATTTTCCAGGAGCATTTTGATTAGATAAGGTTTTTTTGCGTCTGGTTTTTGAAATTGGGGGGAATGCGATTCTGAATATACTCGAATTGAAATATTGTGTGCGGTGTTGCGTTTATTGCTGACAATTTCACTGCGCCAGATGTTGCCGTCATCGTCAAATGTACAATACTTTACTCCAACCAGGTCGTATTCGTCGGCAATTATTCTTTCCGAAGTGAACTCTTCCTGTGGTGTTGTGATAGAGTATCCGTGTTCTTCGTGTTTGTGTTCTTCTAGTTCACGCTTTAGTTTTGAGTGAGGGCTTCCAGCGATCCATTCGTTGCACACCATAAGTACTTGGTGGTTAGATGTCTCGTTCGGTAGTTGGACTAGTGCGTTGAACTGCAGCATGGTGACTCCTTGTCCTGGGGTTTGTTCTGGATTTGCCGCATGCTATGCCGATCAATATGGCTTCTTGAAGATATGTTCAGGTGGCGCTGAAATGTTTTTATATATATGCATCTGCGTATGTGCCGTGATGTAGTTCAGCTGTGACATCCTGGGGATTGGCACACGGCCGGACCGCCCTCAGGCCAGCGGCAGCCGAATGATGAAGCGCGAGCCGCGCCCGGGGTCGGACTCCACCTCGATGGTTCCGTTGTGGTTGTTGGTGATGATGAAGTAGGAGAGCGAGAGCCCCAGGCCCGTTCCCTCGCCCACGCCCTTGGTGGTGAAGAAGGGCTCGAACACCTTGCGGCGCACGTCTTCCGTCATGCCCGGGCCGTTGTCCTCGATCTCCACGCGCGCCATATCGCCGTCGCGCCGCGCGCGCAGGACGATCTCCGGATCGCCCTGCCCGGCCATGGCGTGGGCCGCGTTGGCCATGAGGTTCATGAACACCTGCTGGATCTGCGTGCGGTTGCCCAGAGCCGGGGGCAGGTGCGCCTCGTACTCGCGCAGGATGCGCACGCCCTTGAAATCGTACTTGTTCTGATGGTCGAAGTCCGTTGAGCAAAGCTCCACCGCCTTGTCCAGCACCGCCGGCAGCGAGAGCGGCGACAGGGAGACGTCTCCGGCCCGGCTGAACTCCAGCATGCTCCCAACGATCTGGGCTGCGCGCAAAGCCGAATCGCGCATGGCCTGCACCATGAAAAGGATGTCGCGCGCGGTGAGGAAGCTGCGCACGGCCTCCATCTCGCAACCGGCGGCCATGGCGGCCTGGCGGTTCACCTCCGAGTCCCTGGTGAGCCGCGAGAGCACCACCTGGGCGCTCTGGATGATGCCGCCCAGGGGATTGTTGATCTCGTGGGCCATGCCGGCGGCCAGCCCGCCCAGGCTCATCATTTTTTCGGTCTGGATGAGCATCTCCATCATGCGCCTGCGCTCGGAGACCTCCTGGAAGATGAGCGCCAGGGCTTCAGGCCCGGTATGGAAAAGATGCACGTCGTAGAGCCCCCTGAAAAGCCCCTCGTCGGACCGGGTCTCCACGGAACGCTGTGAGGTCTCGACCGCCGTCGCATCCGTCGCTTCCAGGTCCGGGAAGGTCTCGGCAAGGGCGCGTCCCAGGTACTCGCGGTGGGGCCTGGCCGTGAGGCGGTCTGCGGCCGGGTTGCCGCCGGTGAGGCGGTAGAGGCCGTCGTCCCCCTTGCGGAAGAAGAGCATGCCCACGGGGGAGGATTCCACGATGCTGCGGAAGGTCTCCTCGCTGGCCGCCAGGGCCTCGGTGCGCTCGCGCACCTGCCGTGCGAGGCGCTTGCCGAAGCGCCACTGGGCGATGCCGAACCCGGCGGCCAGGAGCACCGCCCCGGCCAGGACGCTCAGGACGTTGCGGAAGATGCGCTGCTCGCGGCGCGCGGCCTCCTCGATGATGTCGGAGAAGAAAAAACCTTCCAGGCTGTAGTTCCGCGGCATCATGCCGAGCCTCACGTACACGTCGGCGATGTGTCTCCAGCGCTCCGGGTTCATGTGCCCGATGGCCACGAACTCGGGCTTGATGAGCTCGTCCATGACCCGCGCCTCGTAGAGCAGGGCGTCCAGGCTCTTGCGCGGGGTGTATTTGGCCAGGATCAGTCGGGCGATTTCCTCCCGGTTTTCCATGGCGTAGCGCCAGCCGCGCTGCACGCCGCGCAGGAAGGCCTCCACGAGCCGTGGGTCTTCGCGCACTTTGGCTTCGGTGGCCACCAGGCAGTCGCCGTAGAAGTCGATGCCGTAGCTGCGGGGGTTGATCACCCCGGGCTCCACGCCGCGCAGGAGCATCTGGTAGGGCTCGTTGGTCAGGTAGGCGGTCTGGGCGTCCACCTTTCCCATGATGAGGTCGTCGATGCTCCAGTTGTGGGGCATGATGGTGAGGGAATCCAGCGTCACGTGCTCGTTGGAGAGCATGGCCAGGCACTCGGGGTCGGTGAGCTGGGTGAACATGACGCGCTTGCCGCGCAGATCCTGCGGGGTGAGGATGCCCGAGTCGCGCCGGGTGAGCAGCACGGTGGGCGAATGCTGGAAGATGGCGGCCAGGGCCACCAGGGGCGCGCCCAACTGGCGCTGGATGACGATGGAGGGCGCGTCCACGGCGAAATCGGCCTGACCGTCCAGAATCACCTGGGAGGGGGTTACGCCGGGATTGCCCTCGACGAGCTCCACGGCCAGGCCTTCGTCGCGGAAGAAGCCTTTCTCGATAGCCGCATAGTAGCCCGCGAACTGGAACTGGTGGCGCCATTTCAGCTGCAGGCGCACGGTTTCCAGGCCATGCGAGGATGGCGTCGGCCCGGCCGCCGCGACCGACGCGAGAAGCAACGCGCAAACCAACGCCAGAACCTGCAAGGCGAGAGCCTTGCGGGGGGGGCAGAGCGGCTTGGGGGGCCGGGAGAAGAGGGGAGGGGGGCCGGGATGCTCCTGCATGACTCCCGAGTGAAGCGATCCGTGGGATGATCGCCGGCTTGTGGCGCCTTGGGTTGGAGTTGGCCGCGCGGGACGCCATGCGCGGGTTATCTATTCGTTGGCCGGTTTTGCCTATGTTGTCAATGCGCGACATGGGGTCGCTCCGACGGGTCAAGGCCAGCGCGATGCCGCCGGATGGGCTCGAATCCTTGACCGCGCCGCAAGGATCGACTAAAAAATTCTGTTCCGTCAGTGTTGCGCTCTCCTTCGTTGAGCCCTTGACGGATCGCATATCCTGATTATTCATCAAATCGAGCCGTTTGGGCGCACGACGCCCCGGCATCATCCAAGAGGACGCCATGGCCCGCATCACCGTCGAAGACTGCCTCGAAAAGTGCAACAACCGCTTCATGATCGTGCAGATGGCCATCAAGAGGGTCAAGCAGTACCGCGAGGGCTACGACCCCCTGGTGGAATGCCGCAACAAGGAGATCGTCACCTCCCTGCGCGAGATCGCGGGAGAGAAGGTTCTCCCTGCCGAATCCATCGAGGAAGCGGGCATCTACGTCGAACCCAAGCTGTAAGCACCCATGACCAAGGCCGATTATTACGAGATCCTCGGCGTCCCGCGCGACGCCGGGGAGGACGCCATCAAGAAGGCCTACCGCCAGCTGGCCTTCAAGTTCCATCCCGACCGCAACCCCGGCGACGCCGAGGCGGAATCCAAGTTCAAGGAAGCCGCCGAGGCCTACGAGGTGCTGCGCGACCCCCAGAAGCGCGCCCGCTACGACCGCTTCGGCCACCAGGGACTGGGGGACACGGGCTTCGGAGGCTTTTCCAACCCCGAAGACATCTTCAGCACCTTCTCCGACATCTTCGGGGAATTCTTCGGGTTCAGCCAGGGCGCACGCGGGCGCGGTCCGCGCCCCCAGGCCGGGAACGACCTGCGATACGATCTGCGCGTCGCCTTCCGCGACGCGGCCAAGGGCATGGAGGCCGCCCTTAAAATCCCCCGCAACGTGCCCTGCCACGAATGCGAGGGCTCCGGAGCGGCCCCCGGCACCCGGCCCGAAACCTGCCGCCAGTGCGGCGGCGCGGGACAGGTGCACCAGAGCCAGGGCTTCTTCCGCATCGCCGTCACCTGCCCGGTCTGCCGGGGCGAGGGCGTTGTGGTCCCCAACCCCTGCCCGCGCTGCAAGGGCAAGGGCGCGCTCCCAGACGTGCGCGAACTCAAGGTGCGCATCCCCGCCGGAGTGGACGACGGCTCGCGCCTGCGCCTGCGCGGTGAGGGCGAACCCGGACAGCACGGCGGCCCCCCGGGCGACCTCTACGTGATCATCCACGTGGAGGAGGACAAGACCTTCCGCCGGCAGGGGCAGGATCTCGTCTACTCCCTGGAGATCGGCATGGTCCAGGCGGCCCTGGGCGAGAAGGTCCAGGTGCCCACCCTCGACGGCGAGGAGACCATGGAGATCCCCAAGGGCACTCAGTCCGGAGAGGTGTTCTCCCTGCGCGGCAAGGGCCTGCCACATCCCGGGCGCTCCGGCCACGGCGACCTGCTGGTGGAGGTGATTGTCACCACGCCCAAGTCGCTCTCCAAAAAGCAGGAGGAGCTCCTTCGCGAGTTCCTGCGCGCCGAGGAAGACAAGCCCATGAAAAAGGTGAAGAACTTCTTCAAGAAGGCCAAGGACGCGGCCATGGGGTCCTGATGGATTCCCCGCGCCTCACCCATCTGGACGAAAAGGGCCAGGCACGCATGGTGGACGTGGGCGGCAAGACGCCCACCACCCGCGTGGCCGTGGCCGAGGCCCTGGTGCGCCTGGCCCCAGCCACCTTCGCCCTGCTGGCAGAGGGCGGGCTGCCCAAGGGCGACGCCCTGGCCACCGCCCGCATCGCCGGGATCATGGCCGCCAAACGGACCCCGGACCTCATCCCCCTGTGCCACCCCCTGGGTCTGGACGCCGTGGACGTGCGCCTGGAGCTGGACGAGGCCGCCTCCTCCGTGCGCATCGAGGCCGAGGCGCGCCTCAACGCCAAGACCGGCGTGGAGATGGAGGCCCTCACGGCCGCCAGCGTGGCCGCCCTGACCCTCTACGACATGTGCAAGGCCGTGCAGAAGGACATCGTCATCGAGCGCGTGCGCCTGCTCTACAAGGCGGGCGGCAAAAGCGGCGAGTTCAGGGCGCCCCGGACGCCGTAAGCGCCTCGCGCAGCGACCTTTCGTCCGTTTCGGGGCTTGGCCTGTCCGGCCCCGGCAGGCCCTGAGGGCCTTCTCCGTCCTCCCGCGCCCAGGCCCAGGCCATGGCCACCTCCGCCACCGTGATCCTGTCCGGCGCGCCCGCCAGGGCGTAGCCCGCATCGCCCCCGGGCGCTTCGGCGCGCAGGGCCATCCCGGACCGGGTCAGGCGTTCCAGCTCCTCCTCGGCGAACTTCACCGGCACGCCCAGCACCCTGGCGGCCTCGCCTGCCGTCAGCGGTCCCGAGCGGTCCTCGGCGCGTGCGGCCAGCATCAGGGCCAGGGCCACGGCCTGCTCGCGCCGCTCGGCCACGGACCAGCCGCGCGCTTCGTCCTCCCCGGCCACGCGCACGAAGTTCTGCGCCGCGTTGGCGATCTCGGCCCCGGCCAGCACGATGAGCCAGCTCACGTAGAGCCACACCAGCAGCAGAGGGATCTGGGCGAAGCTCCCGTAGATGGCGTTGTAGCCCGTCACGCCGATCTGGTAGCGGATGTACAGGGCCTGGCAGGACTGCCAGGCCACTCCGGCGGCCAGCGCCCCGGCCAGGGCCGCCAGGGGCCGCACGCGGACGTTGGGCAGGAAGGTGTAGACCACGAAGAGGGCCACGCTCACCATGGCCATGGGCAGGGCCGTGAGGGCCAGGGAGAGCGCCTGGTTCACCAGCTCGATCTCGCGCATCCACTGCACGATGGCCGCGTTCTGGAGCGTGGCCGAAAGGCTGAAGGCCGCCAGCAGGAAGATGGGGCACACCAGGATCACCGTGACGTGGTTGGAGAAGCGGCCCCACAGCCCCTTGCGCTCCGGCGCGTGCCAAATGATGTTGAAGGCCGACTCCATGGACGAGATGAGCCCCACCGACGTGACGAAGAGCGTGGCCACGCCGATGAACCCCAGGGCCTTCACGTTGGTGTTCTGGATGTAGCCCAGCACCGCGTCCACAACGTCGCCCTTCTCGGCCGTGAGGCGCATGAGGGCCTCGCGCAGGTAGGGGGCCTCGTAGATGCCGAAGCCCTTGGCCACGGAAAAGGCCACGGCCAGCAGGGGCACCAGCGAGAGCACCGTGGTGTAGGAGAGCGAGGCCGCCAGCAAAAGCCCCCGGTTGCGCAGGAATGAGGCGGCCACGAAACGCAGCCAGGCGATGATCAGGGGCGTCTTGAACATGAGCGGTCGTTGCTCCTGGCAATGGATAGCGCAATGGACCGCGCTTGGCGACGGGATTTCCCTGCCCCGCCGCGCCCGTCGCGGCTTGACAGGCTTCCCTTCGGGCGGCTAGCCATTGCGCCACGTCGGAAACCCCTTGTATCGCCACAACGCCAGCCAAAGGAAGGCCTTTCGATGGAGTCCAAGATCATCCTGCCCGAACGGGACATGCCCCGCCAGTGGTACAACGCCCTGCCCGACCTGCCCACCCCCCTGGCCCCGCCCCTGGAGCCCGGCTCCGGCAAGCCCGTCACCCCGGACATGCTGGCCCCCATCTTCCCGCAGGCCGTCATCGAGCAGGAGATGAGCCCCGAGGCGCGCATCGACATCCCCGAGCCGGTGCTGGACATCTACCGCCTCTTCAGGCCCACCCCCCTGGTGCGCGCCCACAGGCTGGAGAAGGCCCTGGGCGTGAAGTGCAAGATCTTCTACAAGGACGAGTCGCGCTCCCCGGCGGGCTCCCACAAGCCCAACACCGCCATCCCCCAGGCCTACTACAACGCCCGCGAGGGCGTGAAGCGCCTGGCCACAGAGACCGGCGCCGGCCAGTGGGGCACGGCGCTCTCCTTCGCCTGCAAGATGTTCGGCCTGCAGTGCACGGTCTACATGGTCAAGGTGAGCTACAACCAGAAACCCTACCGGCGCATTCTCATCAACTCCTACGGGGCCGAGGTGTTCCCCTCGCCCTCGGACAAGACCCAGACCGGCCGCGACATCCTGGCCAAGGACCCGGACTGCCAGGGCTCCCTGGGCCTGGCCATCTCCGAGGCCGTGGAGGACGCCGCCACCCACGAGGACACCAAGTACGCCCTGGGCAGCGTGCTCAACCACGTGGTGCTCCACCAGACCATCGTGGGCCTGGAGACCGAGAAGCAGCTGGCCATGGCGGGCGAGAAGCCCGATTTCCTGGTGGGCTGCGTTGGCGGCGGCAGCAACTTCGGCGGCCTGGTGCTGCCCTTCCTGCCGCGCAAGCTCTCGGGCGAGAAGATCCGCTTCATCGCCGCCGAGCCCAAGGCCTGCCCCACCCTGACCAGGGGCCAGTTCCGCTACGACTACGGCGACGTGGCGAGGCTCACGCCGCTGCTCAAGATGCACACCCTGGGGCACGCCTACATGCCCGCGCCCATCCACGCGGGCGGCCTGCGCTACCACGGCGACGCGCCCATCGTGTGCAACCTGGCCGCCGAAGGCATCGTGGAGGCCCGCTCCTACTTCCAGAACGACTGCTTCGAGGCCGCGCGCCTGTTCCAGGCCACAGAGGGCTTCCTGCCCGCGCCGGAGACCTCCCACGCCATCAAGGCCGCCATCGACGTGGCCCGCGAGGCCGAGCCCGGCCAGAACGTGGTGTTCCTCTTCTCCGGCCACGGCCTGCTGGACCTGGCCTCCTACGACGCCTACATGCAGGGCAACCTGGTGGACTTCGAGCACTCCCAGGAGGACATCGACGAGTCCCTCAAGGCCTGCCCGACGTTCGACTAGAGTGGAGCAGGAACGAGAAACAGAGCGAGGCCGCCGGAGCGATCCGGCGGCCTTTCGCGTGCGGGAAATTTGTCGCGGGAGAAGCCCCCGGCGGGCGAAGGGCTTCGCCCTCCGCACTCCCGAGCCGCATCGCGTCGGCGGAAGGCACGGTGCGGGGCGCGGCCGGGCGGGAACCCCCAGGGAGCAGCTTCCGTTGGGCCGTCAGTCTTCCCTGGGCCGCGTGCGCATGTTCAAAAGCTCCACGCCCAGGGAGAAGGCCATGGCGAAGTAGATGTAGCCCCGGTCGATGTGCTTGCCCAGGCCCTCGGCCATGAGGAACACGCCGATGAGGATCAGAAACGAGAGCGCAAGCATCTGGATGGTGGGGTGGCGCTTCACGAAGTGGCTCACCGGGTCGGCGAAGACCATCATCACGATCACGGCCGCCACCACGGCCGCCACCATCACCACGATCTCGCCGGACATGCCCACGGCGGTGATCACCGAATCCAGCGAGAAGATGATGTCCAGGATGGCGATCTGGGTCACGGCCGAGGCGTAGGAGAGGGCCTTTTTCGGGGCGGAGTCCTCGTCGTGGGCGTGGTGCTCGAACTTTTCGTGGATCTCGAAGGTGGACTTGGCGATCAGGAACAATCCGCCCGCCAGGAGAATCAGGTCGCGCCCGGAAAACTCGGTGCCCAGCACGGCGAAGAGCGGCGCCGTGAGGCGCATCACCCAGGTGATGGAGAGCAGGAGCAGGATGCGCGTGCCCATGGCCAGCAGCAGGCCGATGCGACGCGCGCGGGACTGCTGTTCCGCGGGCAGGCGATTGGAGATGATGGCGATGAAGACGATGTTGTCGATGCCCAGCACGATCTCCAGGGCGGAGAGCGTCAGGAAGGCGATGATGTTGGCGGCGGAGAAGAGTTCCATGGTGCGGGTGGTTGGGGTTCAGGTCAGGATTGCCGGTTTGTAACGATCCGGACGGCCGGGCGCAAGGGGAGAGGCGGGGGCGTCGGGACCGGTGCATGGTTCCGTGGGAAGTCACGGAATCCGTCTTCGGCGAGCGGGGGATAGGGGAGGGTCGGCAGGAGTGGGACAGGCCGGGGAACTGCGTGGCCGCGCGGAAAGGCGGGCGCGAACGGGGCGGCGCGCTCCCCGAAGGGAGCGCGCCGCCGGCGCGGTCTAGAGAATCTGTTCCAGGAACTTCTGGGCGCGGGGGTGTTTGGCGCTCTCGAAGAACTCCTCCGGGGGGCCTTCGTCGATGATGCGTCCGTGGTCCATGAACACGATGCGGTCGGCGGCCTGACGGGCGAAGCCCATTTCGTGGGTCACCACCACCATGGTCATGCCTTCGCGGGCCAGGTCCAGCATGACGGCGAGCACCTCGCCGATCATTTCGGGGTCCAGGGCGGAGGTGGGCTCGTCGAAGAGCATGATCTTGGGGTTCATGGCCAGCGCGCGGGCGATGGCCACGCGCTGCTGCTGGCCGCCCGAGAGCATGGCGGGGTACACCCCGGCCTTCTCCTTGATGCCCACCTTGTCCAGCAGGGCCAGGGCCTTGGCCCGCGCCTCTTCCTGGGGCACGCCGCGCAGTTTCACGGGGGCCAGGGTCACGTTGTCCAGCACGGTGTAGTGCGGGAAGAGGTTGAAGGACTGGAACACCATGCCCACGTCCATGCGCACGCGGTTGATGTCCACGGCGGCGTCGGAGAGGTTGTGGCCGTCCACCACGATGCGCCCGGCGTCGATCTCCTCCAGGCGGTTGATGGCGCGCAGGAGCGTGGACTTTCCCGAGCCCGAGGGGCCGATGATGACCACCTTCTCGCCCGGACGGACCGTAAGGCTCACGTTGTCCAGGGCCTTGAGCTTGCCGAAGAACTTGCCCGCGCCCGTGACGGTGATGATGGGCTCAGCGTTTGACATAGAAGGAGAGCCTCTCTTCAAGCATGGACACCATTTTGGACAGGATCAGGGTGATGATCAGGTACACCAGGGCCACCACGGTGTAGGTCTCGAAATAGAGGAACGATTCCGAGGCGAACTCTCGTCCGCGGCGCAGGAGGTCGGCCACGGCGAGAATGGAGACCAGCGAGGTGTCCTTGAGCAGCATGATGAATTCGTTGCCCACGGGCGGCAGGATGATGCGCATGGCCTGGGGCAGGATGACGTAGCGCATGGTCTGGGCGCGCGAGAAGCCCAGGGAGCGGGCGGCTTCGGTCTGGCCCTTGTCGATGGCCAGGATGCCCGCGCGGAAGATCTCTCCCAGGTAGGCCCCGTAGCACACGGCCATGGCGATGACGGCGGCCACCATGTCGGGCACGCGCACGAAGCGCCCCAGGGCGTAATAGATGTAGAAAAGCTGCACCAGGAGAGGGATGCCGCGCACGATCTCCACATAGGTGGAGGCCACCAGGTTGATCCATTTGTTGCGCGAGACGCGTCCCAGGCCCGTGAGCAGGCCCAGCAACAGGGCCAGCACGATGGAGAAGACCGTCACCTGGAAGGTGACGAGCACTCCGTCCGGGATGAACTTGATCAGGCGCATGTACGCGCCCTTTTCCACGAAGACCAGCCAGGCCAGCGTTCCGGTGGAGAGGACCAGGGAGAGCCACCACGCCGAGACAAGCCCCTTGTCGGACTTGCGGGGGATGGCCGGGCCGTCGTGCTGCTCGATGACGGGTACGTTCTGCTGTGGGCTTTGCATGGGAAAATAAGAAGGGGAGGGCTCTGGTCCCTCCCCTTCGGGAATTTACAGGTCTACTGGCCGATCCACTTCTTGATGAGTTCCTTCTCGATGCCCTTGGCCTTCACGGCCTCGATGCCCTTGTTGATGAGGGCCAGGTTCTCCTTGTCGCCCTTCTTGAGGGCGATGCCGTAGAACTCGTCCTCGCCGGACTCGATGATGGCGGCGATCTTGAGCTTGCCCTTGTACTTGTCGTTCTGCAGGGCGTACTGGGCGGCGACGGGGTCGTCGCAGACCACGCCGTCGATGCGGCCGTTGAAGAGGTCTTCGATGGCCAAGCCCACTTCGTCGTAGGACTTGTCCTTCACGCCTTCGGCCTTCTTCACGGCGAAGTGGCCGGTGGTGGAGATCTGGGCGCCCAGGGTCTTGCCCTTCATGTCGGCCAGGGTCTTGGCCTTGGAGTCGGCGGGGACCACCAGGGCCTGGCGCACCTTGAAGTAGGGGGTGCTGAAGTCCATGGTGCCCTTGCGCTCTTCGGTGATGGACACGGAGGAGCAGATGGCGTCGTACTTGCCGGCGGCCAGGCCAGCGAAGATGCCGTCCCAGGCCACGGCCTTGAAGTCGGCGGTGAACCCGGCTTCCTTGCCCGCGGCTTTCATGTAGTCGATGGCGAAGCCGGTGATCTGTTTGTCGGGTCCCACGAACTCCATGGGGGGCCAGGTGGCGTCGGTGGCGAACACGATGGTCTTGGCCCAGACGGACTGGGCGGAGAACAGGGCGATCAGGGCGGCCAGTACGACGATTTTGCGCATTGCTTTCTCCGTGGTTGAAACGTTGGCTGCGTCGCGGACCTTTTCCAGGCTGGCCGCGCACGGTCGCGTGAGCGTCACGGGACCGGAAAGTTTTGTCAAAATCCAGGAAAAATTCAAGCCTATTCCGACGAAAAGCGTCAACTCGCGCAGGCCCGGCCGGAGGCCAGCCAGGGCTCAAGGGCCGCCAGTCCGGCGGCGAACCCGGCGCGCCCGAAGCCCACGCGGAAGTGGGCCTTCCAGGCCTCGCCGTAGAGCGCCCCGGGCAGCAGGAGCACCCCCGTCGCGGCCAGGGCCGCCTCGCAGAAGGGGCGTGCGTCCGCGCCCGAGGCCAGGCGCGGGAAGGCGATGGGGCCGCCGGAGGGCTCCACCCAGTGCAGCAGGTCCTTGCGGCGCTCCATGAAGCCCCGCAGCAGCTCCAGGTTGCCCAGGGTGACGGCCCGCGTGCGTTCGAGCACCTGTTCGCGGCGGCGCAGGGCCAGGCAGGCCAGGAACTCGCCGGGGGCCGTGCCGCAGATGGTGGTGTAGTCCTTCACGCGGGCCATCTCCGCCAGGAGCCCCCGGTCGCGGCAGGCTGCCCAGCCCACGCGCAGCCCGGCCAGCCCGAAGGATTTGCTCATCACGCCCAGCGACACAGCCCGCTCGTAGAGTTCGCAGGCGGGCTGGGCCGTCTCGCCCGGGCCGTATTCAAGGAAACGGTACACTTCGTCGGAGAAGAGCCAGCAGCCCCGGCGGGCGGCGATCCGCGCCACGCGCTCCAAGCCTGACCTGTCCAGGCGGGCGCCCGTGGGGTTGTGCGGGAAGTTGAGCACCACGGCCCGGGTGCGTTCGCCCATCAGGGATTCCAGTTCGTCCGGGTCCGGGAGCCAGCCGTTCTCCTCCCGGGCGGTCCAGGGGATCACCCGGCAGCCGCGAGAGGCCGCCACCTGGAAGAGCGACTGGTAGCACGGCACGTGCACCACCACCTCGTCCCCCGGCTCCAGCAGGGCCGTCGCGAAGGTGAACACCGCTTCCTGCGCGCCTACGTGCACGAGCACGTCCTCGGGCGCGAGGCCCCCGTGGAGCCCGGCGATCAGGGCTCGCAGCTCCGGATGCCCGGCCGATTCCGAGTAGCCCAGGGGCAGGCGCTCCAGGGCCTCCCGGCCGCCCGGCTCCAGGTCCAGGAGCTGGCCCACGGTCAGGGCTTCGCAGTCGGAGACGCACAGCAGGTGCGGGGCGGAGAATTCGTGCTCGGCGAAGTAGCGTTCCAGCAGGAAGGGAGGCAGGTTCACGAGCGGTCCTTTCTCGATGCGGCGTGGCCGGTTGGTGGGGGCGCGGTGCGCTCCGGGAGGCCTGTCGGCGCGTGCGCGAAGGGCCATCCATAGCGCCGGGGGCGGCGCGAGGCAACGGGTGTGCCGCTCCAGGCGGTTCGCGGACGCTTGGCGTCCCCACGCGGCCGGGCTTGCCCCCGGCTGACGGCGGGAGTAGAGCGGGGTGGCCCGGTGCGCCGGGCTTCGCCCGATCCGGAGGCTCCATGCGTTGCGTCTTGTTGTTCCTTTGCCTCTTCGCGTTTGCCCAGACGGCGGACGCGCAGCAGCTCTGGACGCCCGCCGAACTGGCCGCTCGCCCCGGCGAGGAGCGCGCAGGCCGCCTGGGAACGCCGGACCCCACCGGCCCGGCCCGGAGCGAACCGCGCCTCGCCCTCCCGCCGCTGCCCCAGAACCTGCGGGGCTCCATTCGCCGCGTGGACACGGGGGGCGAGAAGCTCGTGGCCCTCACCTTCGACCTCTGCGAACTCTCCGACCAGCGCGCGGGCTACGACGGGGCACTGGTGGACGTCCTTCGCGCCCACGGCGCGGCGGCCACGTTCTTTCTCTCGGGGCGGTGGATGCGCTCCCACCCGGAACGGACCCTGCAGCTCATGGCCGATCCCCGCTTCGAGATCGGCAGCCACGCCTGGACCCACGGCAACTTCGCGGTGCTCTCCAGGGAGCGCATGCGCGAACAGCTGGACTGGACCCAGGCCCAGTACGAGCAGGCCCGGGATGAGCTGGAGGCCCTGGCCGCGGCCAAGGGGATGCCCGAGGCGGCAGCCGCCGCGCCGAAGTCCATCCGGGTGTTCCGCTTCCCCTACGGGCGCTGCAGGCCCGAGGCATTGGAAATGCTGGCCGGGATGGGGCTCGCCGCAGTGCAGTGGGACGTGAACACCATGGACGCGGGCAAGCGCGCGCCCGAGGCCATCGCCCGGGACGTGCTGCGCCTGGCGCGGCCCGGGTCCATCGTGCTGGCCCACGGCAACGGCAACGGCCACGGCACGGCCAAGGCCCTGGAGTCCATCCTGCCGGAACTCAAGGCCAGGGGCTACCGCTTCGTGACGGTGAGCGACCTGCTGGCCTCGGGACGGGCCGTGACCAGCCATGAGTGCTTCGACTCACGCAGCGGCGACACGGCGCTCTACGACGCGATCTTCGGCGAGGGCGTTACGCATCCGCGCAGGGGCAGGCGGGAGTAGAGGGAGCGTCTCGCCGGGCAGTCGCCGGGCCACGCCTTACGGTCTGCCGTCTGGCTCGGGCGGGGCTGGCGATCCCCGCCATCGGGCGGTCGGTCAGGCGGTTCGGGGAGGTCCTACTCCCCCCACCAGTTGTCCCACTTGATCTTGCCCTCGGTCTTCTTGCGCTGCCGGAGCATCACGTAGAGCGCCCCGGCCCCGCCGTGGCGCGCCTGGGCCGTGCAGAAGGCCAGCACCACCCGCTTGAGGGGGTCTCGCGTGAGCCAGCTTTTGAGCTCCTGCTTGAGCACCGGCATGCCGCCCGGGGAGTTCATGCCCCGGCCGGGGATGAGCAGGATGGTGCGCCTGCCCTTGAAATAGGCGTCGCGCATGAAGTGCAGCAGGCCCTCGTAAGCCTGGTCGGCGTTGAGGCCGTGCAGGTCCAGGTGGGCTTCGGGGCTGTAATGGCCCGCTTTGAGCTGGCGGAAGAGCTTCTGGTCCATGCCCTTGACGAAGCCCTGCACGTACTCGTCGGTGAACTCCAGTTCGAATTCCACCTTGCCCGAGACAAGGTCGGCCAATTTCGCGCGCACCTCGGCGTCGGGGTCCGTCGGCGGCGGGGGAACGGTGGGGCGCACGCGCGCGACCACCTGGCGGCCGGTGGCCTCCGCGCCCATGCGGTTCACCCCGGCCATGGCCTGGGCGAAGAGGTCGCCGTCGTCGGCCGGGGGCTCGGCCGCGGGCGCGGGTTTGGGCGGCGGGGGCGGCTTGGGCTTGTCCTTCTTCTTGAGCTTGAGGCTTTTGAGCGCCCCGAAGGGATTGTTGAATTCGTCCTTTGGCATGGGGGCGTGCTAGCCCGACTGGCCTCGGATTGCAACGTCGACCGTGCCCAGGGGGCAAGGCCGCCCGAACCGGGCTGGCTCCGCGCGGCGGCCCCCCTTGCGGAGCGCCGGTCCCCGGGCTCCCGCCGCGCGGGGTCTGTTCCGTCCGCGCGCGTTTGGTGTATAGGGAAATCGGTCGAAGCGCCCGGGGCGTCCTTGACGGAATCCAGGGGCGCATTATTATGTAAACTTGCAGCCGGGCAACGCCTTCGATCAAAGGACAATTACGTGGAATACAAAGACTACTACAAGCTCCTGGGCGTCACCAAGTCGGCCTCCCAGGAGGAGATTTCCAAGGCCTTCAAAAAGCTTGCCCGCACGTGCCATCCCGATCTCAACCCGGGCGACTGCACGGCCGAGGGCAAGTTCAAGGACATCAACGAGGCCTACGAGGTGCTGCGCGACCCCGAGAAGCGCAAGCTCTACGACCAGCTCGGCCCCAACTGGCAGCACGGCCAGAACTTCCAGCCGCCCCCGGGCTACGAGAACATGCGCTTCCACTTCGGTGGCGCGGGCGGCCCCGGCGGGCAGCAGTTCGACATGGGCGGCTTCTCGGACTTTTTCCAGACCATCTTCGGCGCGTCCGGGGGCATGGGCGGGTTCGGAGGCCAAAGTTTCGGAGGCCAGGGCTTCGGCGGTCAGGGGCAGCGCCGCCCCTCCCGGGGCCAGGACGCCGAGGCCGCGCTGGAGCTTACCCTTGAGGAGGCCTACCACGGCGGCTCCAAGGCCATCACGCTCCAGGAGGAGGCCTACGGCCCGGACGGCAGGCCCTACCTCAAGCCCAAGACGCTCTCCGTGAACATCCCGGCCGGAGTGCGCGACGGCGCGAAGATCCGCCTGGCGGGCCAGGGCAATTCCGGCTTCGGGGGCGGCCCGGCGGGGGATTTGTACCTCAGGGTGATGATCCGCCCACACTCGCGCTTCAAGCTCGAGGACGTGAACGTGGTGGTGGACGTGCCGCTGGCTCCCTGGGAGGCCGCGCTGGGGGCCACGGTGCGGGTGCCCACCCTGGACGGCGAGGTGGACATGACCATTCCGCCGGGCATCGGCTCGGGGCGCAAGATGCGCCTGCGCGGCAAGGGCCTGCTGGGCAAGGCCGGGCGGGGCGACCAGTTCGTGCGCGTGATGGTGCAGACGCCCAAGAACCTCACCGAGCCGCAGCGCGCGCTCTGGGAGGAGCTGGCAAGGATTTCGGATTTCAACCCGCGCGAGCAGCATTGATCGGGAGGCAGCCATGACCGGCGTGACCATCGTGTACGGAAGCGGCCTGCCCGCCAAGTCGAGCCTGATCGCCTGGGCGCAGTTCCTGGAGCTGACGGGGCTGCATCCCTCGTTCGTGGGGGAGCTGATCGAACTGGGGTGGCTCGCGCCCCAGCGTACGGAGGGCAGCGCCTACCTGTTCCGCCAGCGCGACGTGTACCGGGTGAAGAAGCTCTCGCGGCTGTGCGCCGATCTGGAGATCAACCCCGTGGGCGGGTCCATCATCGTGGACCTGCTGGAACGCATCGAGGGGCTGGAAAAGCGCGTGCGGGATCTGGAGCGCCTGGTCTGACGCAGGGCCGGGCTCCGGTTCGACGTCTTGTGGCGGCTCGGGGTCAGCCTCCCTGCCCCGCGCGCGGGCAGGTCCCGGTTGTATCGACGGATCGGGTCGGGGACGGCCCCTGAAATTAGTATGCAAGTCCATTTCCAGCATTGGCTCTAGAAACATTCCGGTGCTTCCGGGTTCCGTCTCCGGGCGCGGCCACGAAGCGGCGGATCCAACCTCGCGAAGCAATTGCCGGGTCCAGGGGGAGGCACTCCCCCTGGCGGGTGCAGGGCGGAGCCCTGCCGGGGTCCGGGGCGGAGCCCCGGGATGCCTGGACGGAGCCCTGGCCGCCGGGGCGAGCGACACATCAAACGACTCCCCAAGGAGACACCATGGATATCAACAAGTTCACGCAGAAATCCCAGGAGGCGCTGAGCCAGGCCCAGGCCGTGGCTGTGCGCCTGGGGCATCAGCAGATCGACGCCGGGCACCTGATGCTGGCGCTCGCCCAGCAGGAGCAGGGCCTGGTGCCGCGCCTGCTGGAGCGCGCGGGCTATGACGTGCGGGCCTTCGAGCGCGCCCTGGAGGAGGCCCTGGGCCGTCAGCCCCGGGTGTCCGGGCCGGGCGCGCAGCCGGGCCAGGTCAACGTGACGCAGCGCGTCAACGAGGTGCTGGTGGGGGCCTCGGAGCTGGCCAAGTCCATGAAGGACGACTACGTCTCCGTGGAGCACCTGTTCCTCACGCTCCTGGGCGAGCCGCCCTCCACGCCGCTGGGCAAGGTGTTCGCGCAGTTCGGGCTCACCAAGGAGAAGATCCTTTCCGTGCTTACCGACGTGCGCGGCACGCAGCGCGTCACCTCGGCCAACCCCGAGGAGACCTACGAGGCCCTGAAGAAGTACGGGCGCGACCTGGTGGAAGAGGCCCAGAAGGGCAAGCTCGACCCAGTGATCGGGCGCGACGAGGAGGTGCGCCGGGTCATACGCATCCTCTCGCGGCGCACCAAGAACAACCCCGTGCTCATCGGCGAGGCGGGCGTGGGCAAGACGGCCATCGTGGAGGGGCTGGCCCAGCGCATCGTCAAGAAGGACGTGCCCGAGGGCCTGAAGGAAAAGACCCTCTTCGCCCTGGACATGGGCGCGCTGATCGCCGGGGCCAAGTACCGGGGCGAATTCGAGGAGCGCCTGAAGGCCGTGCTCAAGGAGGTGCAGTCCAGCGAGGGGCGGATCATCCTCTTCATCGACGAGCTGCACACCATCGTGGGCGCGGGCAAGGCCGAGGGGGCCATGGACGCGGGCAACCTGCTCAAGCCCATGCTGGCCCGGGGCGAGCTGCACTGCATCGGGGCCACCACCATCGACGAGTACCGCAAGTACATCGAGAAGGACCCCGCCCTGGAGCGCCGCTTCCAGCCCGTGCTGGTGGACGAGCCCACCCTGGAGGACACGGTGTCCATCCTGCGCGGCCTGCGCGAGCGCTTCGAGGTGCACCACGGCGTGCGCATCGCGGATGCGGCCCTGGTGGAGGCCGCCGTGCTCTCCACCCGCTACCTGCCGGACCGCCAGCTGCCCGACAAGGCCATCGACCTCATCGACGAGGCCGCGGCCATGATCCGCACGGAGATCGACTCCCTGCCTTCTGAACTGGACGCCATCAACCGGCGCATCATGCAGCTGGAGATCGAGCAGGCGGCGCTCACCCGCGAGACCGACAAGGCCTCCAAGGAGCGCCTGGAGAAGCTGCGCGAGGAGCTGGCGGGCCTGAAGGAAGAGCAGACGGTGCTGCTCACCCAGTGGGACCGCGAGAAGCAGGCCATCGAGGGGCTGCGCCACATCAAGGAAGAGATCGAGCGCACCAAGCTGGAAATGGAAAAGGCCGAGCGCGAATACGACATGAACAAGGCCGCCCAGCTCAAATACGGCACGCTGAACCAGCTGGAGAACGACCTGGCCCGGCGCGAGGCCGAGATCGAGACGGCCTCGGGCGGGCAGCGGCTGCTGCGCGAGGAAGTGGGCCCAGACGACGTGGCCCAGGTGATCGCGCGCTGGACGGGCATCCCGGTGTCCAAGCTCCTGGAGACCGAGCGCGAGAAGCTCCTGCGCCTGCCCGAGGAGCTGCACCGGCGCGTGGTGGGCCAGGACCAGGCCGTGGAGGCCGTGGCCGACGCGGTGCTGCGCGCGCGGGCGGGGCTCAAGGACCCCAGGCGTCCCATCGGCTCGTTCATCTTCCTGGGCCCCACGGGCGTGGGCAAGACCGAGCTGTGCAAGACCCTGGCCCAGTCGCTCTTCGACACCGAGGACAACATCGTGCGCCTGGACATGAGCGAATACATGGAGAAGCACGCCGTGTCGCGGCTCATCGGCGCGCCCCCGGGCTACGTGGGCTACGACGAGGGCGGCCAGCTCACCGAGGCCGTGCGCCGCAAGCCCTACTCGGTGGTGCTCTTCGACGAGATCGAGAAGGCCCACCCGGACGTGTTCAACACGCTGCTTCAGATCCTGGACGACGGCAGGCTCACGGACAGCCAGGGCAAGACGGTTGATTTCAAGAACACCATCGTGATCATGACCTCCAACCTGGGCTCCCAACACATGCTGGACGGCATCCAGGGCGACGGCCAGTTCCGGCCGGGAACCGAGGAACGCGTGCTGGAGACCCTGCGCGGCCACTTCCGCCCAGAGTTTTTGAACCGCGTGGACGAGGTGGTGCTCTTCAAGCCGCTGCTCAAGGAGCAGATCGGGCAGATCGTGGAGCTGATGATGGGCGGCCTGCGCGCGCGGCTGGCCGAGCGCAAGATCAGCCTCGAGCTCTCGGACCGGGCCAAGGATTACATCGCCGACGCGGCCTATGATCCGGTCTACGGAGCGCGCCCGCTGCGCCGCTACATCCAGGCGCACATCGAGACGCCCCTGGCCAAGCGGATCATCGGCGGCGAGGTGTCGGACGGGCAGAGCGTCTCCGTGGACGCCTCGGAGGACGGACTGAACTTCGGAGGCTGAAAGGCCTCCCGGACTGGATAGGCGAAAGGCCGCTCCCGGCGACGGGGGCGGCCTTTTTGCCCTGGCGCTCCAGGCCGGAGCGGCCTTGCCGCGACTGCCCGGCGCCCGCGAACCCGCACCGCTGAAGATCCTGGCGGTCGGCGCGGTCCAGCCCGCGCGCGGACGGATCAGGCCGGGTTGCCCTTGCGATGGCTCGAAGGCCCCCCGGCTTCCCTGCGCGGAGGGATCAGACGGAGGAGGAGCGGCAGAACGACGCACGGCCGGAAGGACTCCCCCCGCACGGAGGGATCAGACGGCCACCGCGGCCGGTGTCGGCGCTGCCTGCTCCTCCCGGGTGGGCTCCGCTTCGCGGGGGGCCGTCCCGGAGTGGCGGGCCACCGCCTCGGCCACGGCCCCCGCGTGGCCGAAGAGGCTGCGGCAGAGTTCCGGGTCGTAGCGCGTGCCCCGGTGGCGCTCGATCTCCGCCAGGGCCTCATCCAGCGTGAGGGCGGGGCGGTAGACGCGATGTTCCAACATGGCGGCCATGCTGTCGGCCACGGCCAGGATGCGGCCGCCCAAGGGGATATCCGCGCCGGAGAGTCCGCGCGGATAGCCGGAGCCGTCGAAACTCTCGTGGTGGCAGAGCACCAGTTCGGCCACGCCGTTTCGCTTGGCGAAGAGTTCGATGGGCGCAAGAATTTCCGCGCCGATGGCTGGATGGCGGCGCACGGCCTCCCATTCGGAGGCGTCTAGGCGTCCCCGCTTGAAGAGGATGGCGTCCGGGATTCCGATCTTGCCGATGTCGTGCAGGTGTCCGGCGATGTGCACCACGCCGGTCTGCTTGCTGGAGAGGCCGTGGGCCAGGGCCAGGACGGAGGCCAGGTCGGCCGTGAGGGCGGAGTGGTCGAAGAGGCGCTTGTCCTTGGCGTCCACGGCCTTGCCGAGCACGGTGGCCAACTGGTGGACGGTGGCGGCCATCTGGCCGTAGCGGTAGGACCCCGACGCCAGCTCTTTGAGGCAACGAATCTCCATGAGTGGCTCCTGTTGGGAGGGTATCTACCGAGTTTGAATTTCAAAATCAACTTGTTCGCTCGCGATACCGGGAAGATGCGTCGTGGGCAGGACGCCGGAAGATGGATCGGGGGAGGGGCTGGCTTCGCTTCGCGCAAGGCACGACCGGTCCGCGAAACATCGCCTGCGGCAACACTTACGCAACAGGTGAAGCCCGCCAAGCATAGCGGGAGTCCGGAGGGCGAAGCCCTCGGGCCGTCGGCGGCTTCTCTTCCAACCAGCCCGGGGCACAGTATGCCAAGGCGCACCGGTCCGGGCGCGTCAGTCGTTTCAGGCGGCGGCTTCCTTGCGCGTCACCCCCTGGGGTCCCAGGGCGGCGTCCATCTCCTTCACCTTGTCCAGGCTGCGCTTGAGGATGTCGCGGTATTCCTTCATGTCCGTTGGGGCGTACTTTTCGCGGCACTGGACCATGGCGGCCATGTCCATGATCTCGTTGTAGAGGTAGGGCAGGTAGAGCGGATCCTGCTTGAGGAAGTGGTACACGCGGTTGAGCAGCTGATGGATGTCCTGCTGGTGCTTGCCGGGCTTCTTGAAGAACTTTTCCAACTGCCGGGTGGCGTTGCGCAGGGAGTTGTTCCAGGTTTTGTAGCGCGGCTCGTAGACGGGGCGCACGCGGGGTTGGTTGGCGCGCTTCAGGCTCCAGAGGAAGCGTTCCTTGGCCCCGGGTTCGGAGGTCAGAAGGCCCCGGGCATGGCATTCGTCCACGTCCACCACGCGGCTGCCCTCGATCTCCACGCCGCCGCCGTAAATGTTGTAGACGGGCACCTGGGCCTTGCGCAGGTCTTTTTCCAGGTCGCGCTTGGCCGAGAGGTAGCCTACGTTGGAGTAGATGCGCTGTCCGTGCATGTTGGTGATGTGTACGGTGGTGCTCTGGTCGTTGAGGGCGACGGTCTCGTGGGCGTGGTGGCCGGGGGCATGGGAGCGGTCGGCCTGCCAGGCGAAGTCCTGCCCGGCCAGGATGATGCGGCCCACGCCGGTCCAGGCCAGGAAGCGCGCCAGGGTGACGCCCACGTTGCCGCCGGCGTCGAGCACCAGTTCGTGATCGGGGAACACGTAGGTGGCCAAGCCGCCCATGGTCCACAGGGGAATTCTCGGGCCGGGGTAGTGGTCCACCACCCTGGGGTCCATCTTGGTGGAATAGATCAGGGGCAGGTCCTTGAGCCAGCTGTCGTCCCGGAGCCCGTCGTAGAGGGCCAGCATCTCGGGGCGGAAGTCGATGGCCAGGCAGATGTCGGGCTTGAGGCCCACGCGTTCCAGGGCCGGGAGGGTCTGGAGCGCGGCCGCGTAAAGGGCGTGCCCGGGCCTCTGGGCCAGCTGGGGGCCGATATCGGCCAGGGAGGGCCCCGCGCCCAGGATCACGGCCGTGACGCCCTTCGCCATGTCCTTGAGCGGCAGGAGGCTGCCGTCGTTCATGGCGCGGGAGAAGTTTTTGAGCTCGTTGCCCACCATCACCTCCTGCTTCAGGCGCAGGGTGGCCAACTCCACGGAGAAGTTCTCCAGCTTGCCGCGCGTGATGTGCGTGAGCTGGGCGTACTCGGGGCCGATCTGCTGGGAGGGCAGGTCGTTGCGCAGGTGGATGTTGCCGTAGATCAGCTTGATGTCCAGGCGCTGGATGGCCTGCTCGATCTGGTCGTGGCCGGGCATGACGAAGCGCAGCTTGCCCAGCTTGAGGAAGGGCGTGTAGTCGGTCTGGCCGAGGCAGGCCAGGAGCATGTCCGGGCGGGGCTCGATCACCAGCACTTTGTGGGAATTGGGCGTTCCCGTGAGCAGGTGGTTCAGGCCGTAGCCAAGGTTGACGCCCACGATCACCGTGGCGTCGCGCTCGGGTTTCTCCAACCTACGCCAGTCGTCGTAGAGCGCGGGCAGGGGCGGACACTTGGCGATGAGCCCGGAGCCGTCGTCCATGCGCCAGTCCAGGATGCCCATGTGGTTGACGAAGATGCGTCCGAGCGCGCCTTCGATGTCCGCGACGCTCTTGGCCAGCCACGTGGCCACGGGCTCCTTGAGGGATGCCATGGTCTCCAGGTTGGCGGTGAGGTATTGGTGCAGGGTGGTGTTCATGGCCTCGCTCAAGCAAGTTCCTTGCCAGCCGGGAGTCTTTCCCCTAAATGCCAAGGGCATGGCTCACCCGGACATCCTCTCCCTCGCGGGCGATACGCCCCTGGTCGCGATCCGCAGGCTCAATCCTAACCCGGCGGTCGGGCTGGTCGTCAAGCTCGAAGCCAAGAACCCCGGCGGCTCCATCAAGGACCGCGTGGCTCTGGCCATGATCGACGCCGCCCTGGACTCCGGGGAACTCACCCCGGAAAAGACAGTGATCGAGGCCACTTCGGGCAACACGGGCATCGGGCTGGCCATGGTCTGCGCCGTGAAGGGGCTCAGGCTCACGCTCGTGATGCCCTCGTCGGCCTCGGAGGAGCGCAAGCGCATCATGCGCGCCTACGGCGCCGAACTGATGCTCACGCCCGGCCAACTGGGCACCGACGGGGCCATCGAGGAGGCCTACCGCCTGGCCCGCGAGCACCCCGAGCGCTACGTGCTCATGGACCAGTTCAACAATCCCGCCAGCATCGAGGCCCACTACCGGGGCACAGGCCGCGAGATCTGGGAGCAGACCGGCGGGGCCGTAACCCACGTGGTGGCCACCCTGGGCACTTCGGGCACGGTGATGGGCATCGCCAAGGCGCTCAAGGAATTGAACCCCTCCGTCAAGGTTGTGGCGGTGGAGCCAAGGCCCGGGCACCGCATCCAGGGCCTGAAGAACATGCAGGAGTCCTACCCGCCGGGCATCTACGACAAGCGCCAGCTGGGCGCCGTCGTGGCCGTGGAGGACGAAGAGGCCTTCGAGATGGCCCGGAGGCTGGCCCGGGAGGAGGGCATCCTCGCGGGCATGAGCGGCGGGGCAGCCATGGCGGCGGCCGTGCACCTGTGCGGCGAGCTCGAAAGCGGCCTCGTGGTTGTCATCCTGCCCGACGGCGGCGAACGCTACCTCTCCACCACGCTCTTCGCGCCGCCCCAGGCCCAGGGCGCGCGCCTGAAGGACATCGCCACCGGCAAGCCCGTGCATCTCTCGTCCGGCCCGGCCGGGCTCTACACACCCGGCCCAAGCCTGGACGCCCCGGCCGGGGCCGAGGCCTGGCGGCGCGCCGTAACCCTGGACGTGCTGGCGCGCAGCGTGCGCGCCTCGGGCGGGGAAGCCCTCCTGGCCGTGGGCATGGCCGACATGGACGACCGCGCCCTGGCCGCCGCCCGCGCCGCGTGCGCGAGCCTGGACGCCTGCTCGGAGCAAACCCGCGCGGAGATGGTGGGCCTGGCAGACGACCTGGGCGTGCGCGCCGTGTTCCCGGCGGCCTCGGGGGCGCTCGAGCGCATGCTGGAGATCACCCGCGCCCTCATGCGCAAGGGCCTGTGCTACGAGAAACTTCGCTCGGTCTACTTCGACGTCGCCCGCGACAAGGCCTACGGCAGCCTCTCCCACGCCGACATGGCCAAACTGGCCCTGGGCAAAACCGTGGACCTGGCCGCCTACCTCAAGGACAATCCCCAGGACTTCACCCTGCTCAAGCGCGTGAGCCTGCAGGACCTCAAGCTCGGGCAGGTTGTGCAGACCGAATGGGGCTCCGTGCGCCCCAGCTGGTTCCTCCAGATGGCCGCCTGCCCCCTGGCCGCGCTGCCGCGCGTGAGCGCGGTGCTGGCCGGGGAGGGCCAGGTGTTCCCGGACCTGGAGAACCTGCGCGCCATCTGGAGCCTGGCCGCCGCCACCCGCCCCGAGGCCTGGATGGCCTGCGGCAGCGTGCGCCGCGACGCCGCCGAACCGGACCTGCGCGAGACGGCGCGCGTCATGGGCGGCTACCGGGCCGTGCGCCTGTGGCTGCTCTCGGTGCACTACCGCCGCGCCCTGGACGCCTCGGACAAGACCCTGGCCATGTGGAGCGCCAACTGGCGCAAGCTGCGCGACACCGCCGCCAACCTGGCCCATGTGGCCCACGGCGCGGAACAGGCCTCGGCCGAGACCCTGGCCGCCGTGGAAACCCTGCGCCGCGAGCTGGACCAGGCCGTGGAGGACGATCTCTCCCTGCACCATTTCTGGCCCAAGCTCTTCGCCTTCTGCCGCGCCGCCAACAGCGCCGCGGCCGGGAAGAAGGCCCAGGCCGCCGACGCGGCCGCCCGCCTGGAGGGGCTCAAGGCCGTGGACTCGGTGTTGGGCGTGCTGGACGAATCCCGGATGCCCCTGTCCCGGACCGACTGGCCCGAGGAGGCCGCGCGCCTGGACCGCGAGCGCGAAAAGGCCCGCAAGGCCAAGGACTTCGCCAGCGCCGACGCCCTGCGCGCGGACATCGAGGCCCTGGGTTTCCGCACCGAGGACACGGCGGCGGGCCTGAGGCTCTATGCCGCGCCTCCCGGCCTGCCCGGCGGCGAGGATCAGGGCGCTCAGGCATGATCACCCCGTCAGGGCGTTGAAGCCGCTTCAAGGGAGCCGCGCAGGGCTTGTCGGCCCTGCGGGTGCTCCGCGCTTGACAGCTCGTAAGCGGGGACTCCGGGGCCGACGGGCTCTCGCCTTTCTCGGAAGCGCGAGACCCTGGCCGGAGTCCGCATGTCTGGCCCTGTCGTGGCCGCACCCCTTGACCGGGGCCGAGGCCTTACCAGACCATGCGCATCTTCACGCCCTCGGCGTGGAGGTAGTCCTTGAGTTCCCGGATGGTGTACTCGCCGTAGTGCACGATGGAGGCGATGAGCGCCGCGCTGGCCTTGCCTTCCGTGAGCGCGTCGCGCATGTGCGCGGGCGAGCCCGCTCCGCCCGAGGCGATCACGGGGATGGTCACGGCCTCGCTGATGGTGCGGGTGAGGTTCAGCTCGTAGCCTTCCTTGGTGCCGTCGGCGTCGATGGAGTTCACGCAGAGTTCGCCCGCGCCCAGGGCCTCCACGGTCTTGGCCCACTCGATGGCGTCCAGCCCCATGCGTTTGCGCCCGCCATGGATCACGATCTCGTAGCCCGAGGGGATCTGTTCCGAAACGCCCACGCGCAGAACGTCCATGCCCACCACGATGCACTGGGCTCCGAAGGCCGCCGCGCCCTCGCTGATGATGTCGGGATTCTTCACGGCCGCCGAGTTCACCGAGATCTTCTCCGCGCCCGCCATGAGCACGGCGCGCATGTCCTCCACGGTGGAGATGCCCCCGCCCACGGAGAAGGGGATGAAGATCTGCGAGGCCACCTTCTCCACCACCTTGAGCATGATGCCCCGGCCCTCGGCCGATGCGGTGATGTCGTAGAAGACGATCTCGTCCGCGCCCTGCTCGTAGTAGGCGCGCGCGGTTTCCACGGGGTCGCCGATGTCCACGTTGCCCAGGAACTTTACGCCCTTGGTGAGTTTGCCGTCGCGCACGTCCAGGCAGGGGATCACGCGTTTACTGAGCATTGGACTTCTCCCTGCAGTAGGCGGCGAAGTTGGAAAGAAGCGCGAGCCCCGGACGCCCGGACTTCTCCGGGTGGAACTGCACGGCCCACAGCCCGGGCCTGCCGTGCACGGAGCAGAACTCCATGCCGTAGAACGTCCTGCCGATCACGTATTCGGGACCAGGGGCGGGGTAGTAGCTGTGCACGAAGTAGAACTCAGCGTCCGGGTCCACTCCGGCGAAGAGCTCGCAGGGCTTGGCCAGGGAGACCTTGTTCCAGCCCATGTGCGGCACGCGGATGGGCTGGCCGTCCTCCTCGGTGAGGCCCGGGTTGAACAGGGCGCACTCGCCGGGCACGATGCCCAGTGCCTTGGTGTCGTTTTCTGCGGAGTAGTCCAGGAGGATCTGGCAGCCCACGCAGATGCCCAGCATGGGCCTGCCCGCATCCACGATGCGCTTGAGCACCAGGTCGAGCCCGGTGCTCGTGAGGTGGTCCATGGCCTGTCCGGCCGCTCCCACTCCGGGGAAGATGACGCCCGTGGCCGAGAGCAGCGTCTCGGGGTCCGCCGTGATGGCGCAAGGGATGCCTAGGTAGTCCAGGGCGCGGCGCACCGAGGTCTGGTTGCCTGCCTTGTAGTCGAGAATGGCCAGCATGTTGTCCTCCCGTGGCCGGGTGCTAAGGGAAAACCGCCTCCAAGGCAAGGGCGCGGCGGCCAGGAAGCTCCGGGCGCGGGGGGAGCGTCCGGGCCTCGGGGAGGGCTTTGGCGGCGTTCGCGGGGGCGTCGCGCGGGCCTGCGGCGCTTCGGGGCGCCCTCCCGGGGTTGCGGCAGGCCCCCGGGGGGCCTATTCTCGGCGCGCGGCGCGAAAAGGCCGCGAGAAAGGAGAATCCCATGAAACGCGCCTTCCCGATGTTTCCCCTCGCGCTGGCCCTGGCGGCCGCGCTCGTTCTGACCGGGGAGTCGGCGCGCGCCCAGGGGGGCTACCTGGAGTGCACGGCCTGCCAGCTTGTGCTTGGCCTCGTGCAGGCCTCCATGGGCGACGCCGACGCCCTGGCGGTGGACGCCTCGCGCCAGTGTTCCCTGTTGGCCCCGGCGGATCGCGCTGCCTGCGAGGCCTTCTACGCCTCCATGGGCCCCAAGTTCCTCAAGGCCTTCCGGGAGCGCCTGAAAAAGGGGGAGACCCTGGAGGGCGTCTGCCGCGCCATGAGCTACTGCCGCTGACGCGCCGGTGCTAGGGGGCGGCTCAGCCCCGGCCCTGCTTGACGTGGGTCCTGGCCTGGGCTTTCTCCGGGCGCTTCTCCAGGTGCTGGTGGCGGTTCACGGCGCTCTTGGCCATGTCCTTGATGATGCGCCGCAGGTCGGACTCCTTCCAGGCCTCGGCGAAGCCCGGGGTTTCCAGCAGGGCGGGGGAAAGGGCGAAGCCCGTGGGGTGGGCCGTGTCCAGGGAGACGCCCTGCGGCCCCACGGCCCCGGGTTCGCCAAGGGCGTCGGCCAGGAGCGTGGCCACGGTCTCCGAGAAGGTCCGGCGGACGTCCTCGGCGGTGGAGGCCCGGTCCAGGCGGTCGCGGTAGCCGGGCAGGGCGGCCTGTTCGAGGCGGGTGAAGGACAGCTGCTTGGTCATCCATACCTCCTTGGCGCGGAGGCTCCGCGCATGTTCCCTCATAGCATAAAGCGGACTCCGGTCAAACTCTCCCGCGTGGCAGAGGCGTTCGCCGCCGATGATGGGCGAAGGCCGGACGCTCCGCTCGCGCCGGGCCTTTCCCGCGCGGCTCTCCGGCAGGTGGCGATGGCTGCCCCTGCCTTCTCCTGATGTCCGCGAAGGAAAAGCCGTTCCCGGAAACAGAAACGCCCCGGGCCGTAGCGGGCCGGGGGCGTCCGTCTGGAGTGAACGGAGCGCTATTTGCGCTTGCCGGGGGTGTAGCGCTTGGGGTCGATGCCGTGCTTCTTCACCTTGTAGTTGATGATGCGGTAGCTCTCGCGCAGGTCCTTGGCGGCCTGGAACATGTTGCCCTTGGCCTTTTTGAGGGCCTCGATGAGCAGCTCGCGCTCGAACTGGTCCACGGCCTCGCCGAAGGAGAGGGTGGCCTCGGTGTTGGAGCTTTCGGCGGTCTGGAGCGTGGGGGGCAGGTGGTAGGCGCGGATCACGCCGTCCTCGGTCTGCAGGAAGGCGCGCTCCATGCAGGAGTGCAGCTCGCGCACGTTGTCGGGCCAGTGGTACTGGCTGATCAGGTCGATGGCCGGGGTGGAGATGCGCTTGAACTCCCGGCCCAGGGAACGGGCGAACTCCTCCAGGAAGAATTCGGCCAGGGGGAGCACGTCGCCCGCGCGGTCGCGCAGGGGCGGGACGTAGATGGAGACCACGGCCAGGGCGTAGTAGAGGTCTTCCAGGAATTCGCCGGAGCTCACCATGTCTTCCAGGTTGGCGCGGCTTCCGGCCACGATGCGCACGTCGAGCTTCAGGGGCTGGTCGGCCCCGAAGCGGGTGGCCGATCCCTCCTGGAGAAAGCGCAGCAGGCGCTGCTGGGCGGCCAGGGTCAGCTCCTCCACGTCCTCGATGTAGAGCGTGCCGCCCTGGGCAAGCTCCAGCTGGCCGCGCCGCGACTGGGTGGACCCGGCGGCCTCGCCCTTCTGGACGCCGTAGAGGGCGCGCTCGATGGCCTCGGGCGGCTCGGCGGAGCAGACCAGGCGCAGGAAGGGACGCCTGCGCCGGGCGCTCTGGTTGTGCAGGGCCTTGGCCAGGTATTCCTTGCCCGTGCCCTCTTCGCCCAGGAGCAGCACGGGGGAGTCGTTCTGGGCGGCCTGGTCCACCTGGCGCAGCACCAGGCGCATGCTTTTGGAGACGGCTACCACCTTGTGCTTGCGCTGGGCCTCGGCCACGGCCTGGGGCTCGGGGCGGGGCTTGGAGCGCGGCTTGTAGAGCTCGTCGCGCAGGCGCTGGGCCGTGATGGCGAACACGCTGGCCGCGGCCATCATGAAGTCGCGCTGGCGCTCCAGGAACACGGGCGGGGCCTTGGGCACGTCGGCGCACAAAGCGCCCATGGACTCGGCCCGGCCTTCGCTGCGGCTGCCGGGCACCAGCACGGGCACGCAGATGAAGCAGAGGTTCTCCAGGTCGCTGGCGGGGCGTCCGTAGAAGTCCGGGTGGTCGGCCATGTTTTCGATGATCACGGACTGCCGCGTGGCCATCACCTGCCCCGTGGCCAGGGGGCCTGGCCCCTGGGGCGCGCCGAAGAAGGCCTCCTGCCCCCGCGAGAGCGAGAGGCGCTGGTTGGGCATGGGCACGTCGAGCAGCTCCAGGTAGGCCCTGTGGTAGGACATGGTCTCCACGAGCCGGGCCAGCATGGCGTCCAGGCAGTCCCTGGCGGGCCTTGTGGGCACGGCCTCGTCGAGCATGGCGCGCATGGCCGTGAGGAACCTCTGGGAAAGACCCTCGCCCGAATGGAAGCTCAGGGGGCCCATGGGATCAGGACTGCGCGGCCCCGGCCCCCAGCGCCAGGGCTTTGAGGTTTGTTTCCGCCAGGGCGGGCTTGAGATACTTGCGCACCGAGCGCTCCAGGGCCTCCATGCCGAAGGGCAGCGCGCCCACGGCGCAGGCCGCGCCCAGGAGCACCGTGTTGGCGCTCTGGGCCGATCCGGCCTGTTCGGCCAGCGTGCGGCAGGGCACGAAGAGGGCTTTGGAGGCGGCCGCCTGGGCTTTGGCCCGCACGGCCTCCAGCTCCGGATAGGCGGCCTTGCCCGTGGCCACGGAGAGCGGGGGCAGGGCCTGGGAATTGGAGACCACCACGCCGCCGGGCTTGAGGTAACACAGCGCCCTGAGGGTCTCCAGGAGCTCGAAGCCCAGCAGGAGGTCCGCCTCGCCGTGGGTGATCTTGGGGCTCATGTAGCCCACGAGCACCGTGGATTCCACCACGCCGCCGCGCTGGGCCATGCCGTGGATCTCGCCGCTGGTGACGGGCAGGCCCTCGTCCAGGGCCGTGAGCGAGACGAGCTTGGTGGCGGTCAGGGTGCCCTGTCCGCCCACGCCGGTGAAGAAGATACGCGCGCGCTGCATCTAGGCGCCCCTTTTCTTGGCCTTGAAGGATTTGTCCAGCTGCAGGCAGTACATGCAGCCCGAGCAGAGTTCTTCGTCCACGCGCACCTGGCCGTCCTCCTTGACGAAGGCAGGGCAGGCCAGGGAGTTCAGCACGTCCAGGCAACCCTGGCCGGACTCGGCCGCCACGGCCACCTGGGGCTTGCCCTTGCCGGTGGTGCGGCGCTCGTGGATGACGCAAGGGTCCTGGAAGATGATCACGCGCGGTCCCTTGAGGGCCTTCATGGCCTCCAGGGCCTTGCGCGAGGCCTTGTGGTTCAGGGGCGACACGGTGATCACGTGCTCCACGCCGCAGGCCTTCACCAGGGGCTCGATCTCCACCTTGCGGGGGTTGGGGCCGAGCGCCGTGGCGTCCACGCCCGGGTGGGGCTGGTGGCCGGTCATGGCGGTGGTGCGGTTGTCAAGGACCACCACGAGGATGTCGTGGTCGTTGTGGACGGCGTTGATCAGGCCGGTGACGCCGGAGTGGAAGAAGGTGGAGTCCCCGATGAAGCCGATGGTGGTCCTGCCGGAGGCCGAGGCGAAGCCCGATCCGGTGGAGACGCTCGATCCCATGCAGAGCAGGAAGTCGGCCATGGAGAGCGGCGGCAGGAGCCCGAGGGTGTAGCAGCCGATGTCGGAGGAGTAGAAGGCCTCGTCCCCGAAGACCTCGCGTACGGTGTAGTAGGCCGAGCGGTGCGAACAGCCCGCGCAGAGGTTGGGCGGGCGCATGGCCAGCCCGCCCTCGGGGGCGCAGTGCTGCGGAGCGTGGCTCTGGCGTCCCAGCGCCTGGCGCAGGGCCTGGCGCACCATCTGGGTGGAGTATTCGCCCCAGAGCGGCAGCGCCTCGCCCTTGCCCAGCACCTCGATGGAGATGCCCTTGCGCTGCGCCAGGGCGCGCACGTGCTCTTCCACCAGCGGGTCCAGCTCCTCCAGGACGAGCACCTTTTCGAGCCCTTCCATGAAGGAAAGGAGCAGGCCGTCGGGCATGGGGTAGCTCAGGCCCAGGTCCAGCACCTTCACCGAGCCCTCGATGCCCTCCTCAAGGAGGGCGTCGCGCAGGTAGCAGCGGGTGACGCCCGAGGCGATGACGCCCAGAGTCCCCTGGCCCGAGACCTTGTTCCAGGGCGAGGCCTCGGCCTCGCGGCCGATGGCGGCCAGGCGGTCCAGGAGCTGGCGGTGCTGCACCCGGGAATGGGCCGGGATGGGCACGTACTGCTGGAGATTGCGCGCGAACTCCTTGCGGGTCTTCTGGGCGGGCAGCGAGCCCAGGGTGACCGGCCCGCGCACGTGGTTGACGCGCGTGGTGGTGCGCAGGAGCACCGGCTGTCCGGTGCGCTGGGCCAGGAGCAGGGCGTCGCGGGTCATGTCCTTGCATTCCTGGGCCGTGGCGGGCTCGAAACAGGGCAGTCCCGCCAGACGGGCGTAGTGGCGGTTGTCCTGCTCGTTCTGGCTGGAGTGGCAGCCCGGGTCGTCGGCGGAGAGGAGCACCAGGCCCCCCGGCGCTGTGATGTAGGAGAGCGTGAGCAGCGGGTCCGCCGCCACGTTGACGCCCACGTGCTTCATGGTCACCAGGGTGGGCGTTCCGGCCAGGGCCGCGCCCGCGCCCACTTCCAGGGCCACCTTTTCGTTGGTGGAGTATTCGAAGCGGTAGTCGCCGTCGCGGCTCATGCGGAAGAAGGTGTCGGGCACCTCGGAGGAGGGCGTGCCGGGGTAGCAGCTCACGAAGCCGACGCCGCCTTCGAGCGCGCCGCGCACGATGGCCTCGTTGCCGAGCAGGAGCAGCGTCTCGCCGGGGGTCTGTGCCAGCAGGGGACTGGGCATGGAACGAAACCTCGGAAACGGAGTTATTTGGTCTTGGCCTTGATCTCGGTGATCTTCGCCTCGAACAGGGCCTTGTTGCCGCCCTCGGCGGCCTCGCGCAGGCGTTCGTAGGCGGCCAGGGCCTCGGTCCAGGCCTGGGCGTCCTCGGCCACGGCGGCCAGCTGGCGGGCCACCAGGGGCTGGAAGGCCTTGGGGGCCTTGGGCATGAAGTCCGCCAGGAGCTTCACGGCCTGGGCCTTGTCGCCGGCCTGGGCCAGGGCGGAGGCCTGCCCGAGCACGGCCAGGTCCTTAACGCCGCCGGGCGCGGCCAGAGCGAGCTGGTTCCAGGCCTCGGCGGCCTTGGCGTGGTTGCCCTGCTCGGCGGCGGTGCGGGCCAGTTCCAGAAGCGCGGCGTCCTTGGTGGAGGCCGGAGCGGTCTTCACGTAGGCCTCCAGGGCGCTCAGGCGCTCGGGGCCGGTCTTGGAGGCGATGATTGCGCCAAGGTCGTTCTCGGCCTGGGCCTTGGCCTTCTTGGCGTAGGAAGTGTAGGCCGCGTAGCCGCCTACGGCCAGCAGGGCCGCCACGACAGCGGCGATCAGGGTGCGCCAGTTGTTGCCCAGGAAGGAGGCCAGGGGGTTGTCCTGCCCGCCGCGGTCGAAGGAGATGTCTGCCATGGTGTGTGCGCTTCGTTGGTGGTTGGAGGATTGAGGAAGGCCGGATCGGTCCGGCCGGGCCGAAGTCAATCCCTCTAATCCCAAAGCCCGGCCCTGTCAAAAGGCCCGCGTTGACGAAGGGGCGGCCCTGAGGCTAGTTTCACGGGTCGAAGAAATCCGGAGGACACCATGAACATTCAGGAGCGTATGGAGGCCCTGGCCCGCGAGGCCAGGCAGGCCGCGCGCCTCATGGCCAAGGCCCCTGGCAGGGCCAAGGACGCGGCACTGACCGCCCTGGCGGGGCTGTTGGAATCCGAAGCCCCGGCCATCGCGGCCGAGAACGCCCGGGACATCGCCAAGGCCGAGGCCTCCGGCATGGACGCCGCCAAGCTCGACCGCCTGCGCCTGACCCCCAAGGTGCTCGCCTCCATGGCCGCCGCCTGCCGCGACGTGGCCGCCATGCCCGACCCCGTGGGCGCCATCGAGACCATGTGGCAGCGACCCAACGGGCTCATGGTGGGCAGGATGCGCATCCCCTTGGGCGTGGTGTGCATGATCTACGAGTCGCGCCCCAACGTCACGGTGGATTCGGCCATCCTCTGCCTCAAGGCGGGCAACGCCGTGGTGCTGCGCGGCGGCTCGGAGGCCTTCCACTCCAACATGGCCCTGGCCTCCCTGGTGAGCCGCGCCCTGGTTGAGGCCGGGCTGCCCGGCGGCGCGGTGGGCATCGTGCCCGTCACCGACCGCGCGGCCGTGCCCATCCTGTGCAAGCTCGACCAGTACATCGACGTGATGATCCCCCGGGGCGGGGAGAGCCTCATCCGCTCCGTGGTGGAGGCGGCCACCATGCCCGTGCTCAAGCACTACAAGGGCGTATGCCACCTCTATGTGGACGAATGCGCCGACCTGGACAACGCCCTGGCCGTGGTGGAAAACGCCAAATGCCAGCGTCCCGGCGTGTGCAACGCCCTGGAGTGCCTGCTGGTGCACGAGAAGGCCGCCCCCGTGCTGCTGCCCCGTCTGGCCCGATCCCTGGGCTCGCACGTGGAGTTCCGCGCCTGCGAGGCCTCTCTGCCGCTGCTCGGCCCCTCCGCCAAGCCCGCCGGTCCCGAGGACTGGGGCTGCGAATTCCTGGACTACGTGCTCGCCGTGCGCCAGGTCTGCTGCATGGACGAAGCCCTGGACCACATCGCCGCCCACGGCTCCAACCATACGGAATGCATCCTCACCGCGGACCACGCCCGGGCCATGCGCTTCCTGCGCGAGGCCGACGCCTCCATGGTGGGCGTGAACTGCTCCACGCGCTTCAACGACGGCGGAGAGCTGGGCCTCGGCGCTGAGATAGGCATCAGCACCTCCAAACTGCACGCCTACGGCCCCATGGGCGTCAAGGAACTCACGGGTTCCAAGTTCGTGGTGCTGGGGCAGGGGCAGGTGAGGACGTAGATGACCCGCAGGGGCGAGCGCACGTGAGCCCTCGCCTGGGGGTGCTGGGCGGCACGTTCAACCCCGTGCACGTAGGGCATGTGCGCCTGGCCCTGGAAATGGCCGAGGCGCTCGGGCTGGACGGCGTGGAGATCGTGCCCGCCGCCAGGCCGCCCCACAAGCCCGAGGAGGGCCTTTTGCCCTTCGAACTGCGCCTGCGCCTGCTGGAGATGGCCCTGGGGGATCTCGAGGGCGTGCGCGCCAACTCCATGGAGGCCGGCCGCCCCGGTCCCTCCTACACCGTGCACACCCTGGAGGAGTTGGCCCGGCGGCGTCCCGGGGACGAGCTTCACTTCATCCTGGGATCGGGCGATCTGCTCACCCTGCACCAGTGGCGCGACGGCCACCGCCTGGGCGATCTGGCCCACCTGGCCGTGGCCGGGCGCGACCGCCACGGGCGCGACGCCGTGGCGGACTATCTGGCCTCGCGGCCGGAGCTTGGCTATGCCCCGGCCGGTCCCGGGCTCTGGGAGCGCGCCTCGGGCAGGCGGCTCGTCCTGGTGGACGTGCCCCGGCTTGACATCAGCGCCTCCTTTGTAAGAGACCGCTTCCGGCGCGGGTCCAACCTGCGCTTCCTGCTGCCCCCGGCGGTGGAGCGGGAGCTTGCGCGGCTTCGCCCGCGGTTGTTGGAAATCTGGCGCGAGCGCGCTCCATCTCCATCCGTGAAGGCTCATTCGTGAACCACTCCCCCCCGGGCCGTCGCCTGATCGCCCTGTGCTCCTCGGCCCTGTTCTGCCTGGCCATCGCACTGCCGCTCTCGGCCCAGCTCCTGCATTTCGCGCCCCGCGAGAAGCTGGGCGAGGCCACCAGCACGCCTTTTCCCGAGGCCGCCCTGAACCCCGCAGGCATCCAGGCCGTCTGCCGCGCCCTCACGGGGGGGTGGCTCGACAAGAACTTCCCCTTCCGGGGCATGCTCATCCGCTGGCACAACTTCACATCCACCAGCCTCTTCGGCTCGCTCTCGGGCAACGCCCCCGTGGTGGTGGGCAAAGAAGGCTGGCTCTACCTTGCCAAGGACAGGGGCATCGACCTCGAAGCGGACCACAGGTCCGTGGCGCCCCTGACCGCGGAGGACCTGGACCGCCTGCACGCCGTCTACGCGGAACGCCGCGCCTGGCTGGCCGAGCGGGGCATCGCGTATCTGGTGGTGATCGCGCCCAACAAGAGCTCGGTCTACCCCGAGCACCTGCCCGCCTCCTGGGATCAGGCCGGGCGCACATCCCACCTGGAACAGGCCGTGGAGCGCTTCCGCCGGGACGGCTCCGTGGACCTGCTCGACCTGCGCGAACCCCTGATGCAGGCCAAGGTCGGCCGCGAGGTGTTCTACCGCACCGACAGCCATTGGAACGCGTACGGGGCCTTCCCCTCCTACCAGGCGATCATCGAGCGCCTCGCCCCGCGCTTCCCGGTCCTCAAGCCCATGCGGGAGGAGGACTTCATCGTCCAGGAATACGCCCACCTGGGGGGCGATCTTTCCTTCATGGTGGGGCTGGAGGACCTCGTGCTCGACAACAAAGTGCTGTTCTTCGCCAGGAAGCCCCTCAAGGCCAGGGGCATCACCCCCGGGGCCGTCCGGCCGGGCTATGTGCAGCCCGCCCAGGGCTCCGTGCGTGAAGACGCCTCCCTGCCGCGCGCCATCTTCTTCCACGACTCCTATTTCTGGGAACTGGTGCCCTTCCTTGGCGAGCACTTCAGCCGGGCCGTCTACGTCTGGGTGCGCCCGGGCCTGCGCGGGGCCAAAAGCCTTTTCGACAAGGAACTCATCGAAAAGGAGCGACCCGACGTGGTGGTGGAGGAGATCGCCGAGCGGTTCTTCCTGCAGGGGACAATGCCTCCCCGCGAGATCAAGGAGGGAGCGGAATGAGACGCCGCGCGCTTCTTGCGGTCTGCCTGTCCCTCTGGACCCTGGCCTGCCTTCTCCCCGGCCCGGCCCGTGCCGCCGGGGACCCCCTCGATGCCTTCAGGGGGCTCTCGGGCGAGTTGCGCGTAACCGGCAGCGACGTTGGCCTCGTGGCCGCGCGCGAGGCCGCCGAGCGCATCACCGCCGCACATCCCGGCGTGACCGTGAGCTTCACCATGACCGGGGCGGGCGTGGGTCTCTCCCGCGTGCGCCTGCGCCAGGCCGACATCTGCCTCTTCGACCGCAGCCCCCGGGCCGTCACCGGCCCCGGGGCCTCGCTGGAGTTCATCCCCTACGGGGTGGACCCGGTGGCCGTGGTGGTCAACTCTCTCAACCCCGTGGAATCGCTCGACACGGCCACGCTGCGCAAACTCTTCGCGGGGCTCGTGCCCCTCTGGAGCGACGCGGGCGGCGGCGCTTTCCCCGTGATGGCCGCCTACATGGAGGCTTCGGAAGAGGAGGGCAGGCCCCTGACCATGCCGCGCACAGTGAGCCTCTCCAGCCAGCCGGCGCTGCGCTTCACGCTCATCCGCAACAAGGAGATCCTGGGCTTCATCAGCGTGCGCGACCTGGACGCCGCCATGAAACCGGTGGCCGTGGACGGCCAGGCCCCCACGGTCCGCAATTTCCTGGAGGGACGATGGCGCATCTACCGCGTGATGCACCTGGCCGCGGCCCGGGACGCCCAGCCCCTCGCCCGGGCCTTCGCGGACTATCTGCGCGGCCCCGAAGGCCAGGCCATCCTGGAGCGCGCCGGGCACGTGGCCCTGGCCCGCAAGCCCGACTGGGAGAGCGCCCTGCCCGTGGACCAGCCGGATGTGCTGGCCTCGGGGCAGTGAGGCGCACTTTACATCAACGGCAAAATGTTTAGACTTGGCTCTGACCCTGCTTCAAAAGACATCCATCCTAACGGCGGCCCGCCGCCACCGACCCATGATCACGCCATGAACCACTCCGGCGGGGACATCCCCCCGCGACCATTCCCCCCGATGACGGTGGATCGCCATGTTTGAACTCGTCCTGGCCATCGCCGTCGCCCTGGTGCTCTCCTGTTTCTGCTCGCTTTCGGAAGCGGTGCTCTATTCGTTGCGCTGGAGCTGGATCGAACGCATGCGCGCGGAAGGCAAGCGTTCGGGCGAACTACTCTACCAGATGCGCATGAGCATCGACAAACCCATCACCGCCATCCTCACCGTGAACACCATGGCCTGCGCCGCGGGCGCCACCGTGTCGGGCGCGCTGGCCGTGGGCGTGCTGGGCGAAGAGAACCTTGTCTGGTTCACCGCCGCCTTTTCCGTGATGATCCTGGTGTTCGGGGAAATCCTCCCCAAGACCGTGGGCGTGGTCTACGCCCGGCCCCTGGGGGCGGTGCTGGCCCAGCCCCTGCGCCTGATGGTGGCCGCGCTCACGCCCGTGGTGTGGGCCAGCGGTTTCCTCACGCGGCTGGTCACCGGGCGGGCCAAAGGCCCCGACGCCTCCGAGGACGACATCCGCGCCATGGTGCGCCTCACCAGCAAGGCCGGCAAGATCAACGCCCTGGAAGAGCGCTCCATCACCAACATCCTGGCGCTGGACACCCGCACCGTCCGCGACGCCATGACCCCGCGCACCGTGATCTTCTCGCTCCCCTCGGACATGACCGTCAGCGAGGCCCGCGAGGAAAACCCCCTGTGGTCGCACAGCCGCGTGCCCGTCTACGAGGAGGACGACCCCGAAAACATCGTGGGCGTGGTCCTGCGCCGCCAGGTGTTCGAGGCCCTGGCCAGCGACCAGCACGACATCAGGCTCGCCAGCATCATGCAGCCCGTACAGTTCGTGCTGGACACCATGAGCCTGGACAAGGTGCTGCTGAACTTCATCGACGGACGGACCCACCTCTTCGTGGTTCTCGACGAATACGGCGGCGTGAGCGGCGTGATCACCCTCGAGGACGTTCTGGAAGAGATTCTGGGCAAGGAAATCGTTGACGAGACCGACGAGGTCGCGGATATGAGGGACCTCGCGCGCACCCGGCGCGAAAAATTGCTGCGCGACAGGGCAGGCATGCGATAGTCCTTGCCATGCGGCTTGGTATTTTCTAGGAATAGTTCCTGTTTAACGGCCGGTCCGGCTTGCCGCGTGGGGCAGCCTGCCGGAGGCCAGCGCCGGAGGGCGCACGGCCGTCCACCGGGACGGCGGCGCGCGCGGCAAGGAGCGAACATGGCGGGCGGCAGCAAGAAAGGCGTGTACGCGGCGGCCCTGGCCCTCTTCCTGGGAGGGCTGGGCTGGCTTGTGTACTCCGGGCTGGACGAGGGTTCCGTGTACTTCCTCAACGTGAGCGAGGCCCTGGCCATGAAGCCCGAACAACTGGGCCAGGCCCGGCTCTTCGGCACCGTGGCCGAGCAGGGCGTGGAACCGGCCGTCGGCGGCCTGGGCGTACGCTTCACCCTGGTGGACAAGGACGACCCCGCCAAGACCATTCCCGTGGACTACAAGGGGGCCGTGCCCGACACCTTCAAGCCGGGCGTCGAAGTCATCGTGGAGGGAGGCGTGAAGTCTCCGGGCGGCGTCTTCGGGGCCTCAACCCTCATGACCAAGTGCCCCTCCAAGTATCAGAAAGAGAACCGCAAGGAATCCAAGGGCTAACCGGCCCATCAAGCGCCTTCCGAGGGAGGTTGTATGCATCTGGCCGCCCACTGGGCGCTTTTGTTGTCCCTGATCGGCTCCCTGGTCCTGGCCGGGCTGGCCGCCTGGCAGATCGCCAACCGCGAAACCGGCAAGCTGGTCTGGTTCGAGTCCGGCATGGGCGTGGTGTTCTCCGTGCTCACGGCAGTGTCCGCCATCCTGATGGTGGCCCTCTGGAAGCGCGATTTCTCCTATGAATACGTCTACAGCTATACCGACTCGGTGCTGCCGCTGTTCTACGCCCTCACGGCCTTCTGGGCCGGACAGGCGGGGTCGCTCCTGTTCTGGGCGTGGATGACCGCCTTCTTCGGGCTCGCCTTCTCCATGACCCGAAGCTACGAGAACCTTTCCGAAGAGACCCGCCTGCACTACTGGCTCTTCTTCCTCACCGTGCAGGCCTTCTTCCTCCTGCTGCTCACGGGGCCGAGCCACCCCTTCATCCGCCTGGCCCCCGTGCCGCCCGACGGAAAGGGCCTGAACCCGCTGCTCCAAAATCCGGGCATGATCTTCCACCCGCCGCTGCTTTTCATGGGTTACGCCGGGTTCACCGTGCCCGGCTGCCTGGCCCTGGCCGCCTGGGCCACGGGCGAAAAGACCTCCTGGATCAGGGCCACGCGCGGGGTCACGCTGGTCTCCTGGGTGATGCTCACGGCGGGCATCGTCCTGGGCTGCTGGTGGGCCTACATGGAGCTGGGCTGGGGCGGCTACTGGGCCTGGGACCCGGTGGAAAACGCCTCGCTCATCCCCTGGTTCGCGGCCACCGCCGCCGTGCACACCGGCATCATCGAGACCCGGCGCGGCTCGCTCAAGCGCACCAACGTGCTGCTCATGGCCGTGACCATGCTCCTGTGCTTTTTCGCCACCTATCTGGTGCGCAGCGGCGTCATCGAGTCGCTCCACGCCTTCGGCGAAGGCGGCGTGGGCAGGCCGCTGCTCACCTTCATCCTCGCTGGCCTGGGCGTGAGCCTCTGGGTGGCCGCCACGGGCCGCCCCGCCGCGCCCGCGCGGCCCATGGACGTGCTGTTCTCCCTGCCGGGCATGCTCCTCTCGCTGGCCTGGCTCATGCTGGCCTGCGCCCTGGTGGTGTTCCTGGGCACCTTGTGGCCCGTGATCTCCAAACTCTGGAGCGCCAACCCCGTGGGCCTGGACGCCACCTTCTACAACCGCGTCTGCACGCCGCTCTTCGTGCTCACGGGCGTGATCCTGGCCTTCTGCCCCTGGCTGGGCTGGAAGGAGGGCCTGCGCCAGCCCCGCTGGGCCCTGGCCGCCCTGGCGGCCATGATCGTCTCGGCCGGAGCCTTCTGGGCCCTGGGCTACCGCAAGCCCGTGCCCCTGGTGGGCATGGCCTCCGGCGTGGCCTCACTGGTGAGCCTGGCGGCCCTCCTGGCCACCAGCCCCGGCGCGCGCAGCCCGCGCGGCGGCCTGGGGGCCTGGCTGCTCCACGCCGGACTGGCCATGGTCCTGGTGGGCGTGGCCTTCTCGGGGCCGTATCAGGATGCCAAGGAGGCCGTTGTCTCACCCGGCCAGACCTTCGAACTCCAGGGCTACAAGATGACCTACAAGGGGCTGGAGGAGGTCTCCAACCCGCGCTTCTCGGGCGGCAAGGCCCTGATCGTGGTGGAGAAGGACGGCAAGCCCCTCGGCGAGCTGACCCCGGAACGCCGCATCTACCGGAACTTCCCCCAGCCCTTCGCCGAGGTCTCGGTGATCCCCTCGCTGGGTGTCGAACTCTACGCCACCCTGCTGGCCTTTTCGCCGGACCGTAGCGCCAGCCTCAAGGTGAGCGTGAACCCCCTGGTGAACTGGTTCTGGATCGGCGGCGCGCTCATGTGCGTGGCGGGCCTGCTGGCCATGGTCCGGCGTTCCGGGGAGGCCTAGGCCGGTGCTTTCGCTGCGGGGAGTGGCCAAGTTCTATGGGGACCGGATGGTCTTCAAGAACATCGACCTCACCGTGGACCCCGGGCGCACGCTCATGGTGGTGGGGGCCAACGGCGCGGGCAAGTCCACGCTGTTGCGCCTCATGGCCGGGCTGTCGCGCCCCACGGCCGGGGAGGTCTCCACAACGCTCGCCAAGGCAGAGACGGCCTACCTGGGCCATCAGACTTTTCTCTACGCCGAGGCCACGGCGCTCGAGAACCTGAGCTTCTGGACGGGACTGCACGGCCTTGGCCTCTGCGAGGCGGACCTCCTGGCCGCCCTGGAGCGCGTGGGGCTCGCGCGCTTCGCTCATGAGCGGGCCGGGCACTTCTCGCGCGGCATGGCCCAGCGCCTGAACCTGGCGCGCGTGTTCTGCATCGCGCCGAGGCTTCTTTTTCTCGACGAGCCCGACACCGGCCTGGACGAGGCCTCGCGCGGGGTGCTCCACGCCGAGATCGCCAGGACCAGCCAGCAGGGCCGCAGCGTGGTCTGGGTGAGCCACCACCTGGAGCGCGACCTGCCCAAAGCCGACGACGTGCTCTTCCTGGAGAAGGGCAGGGCGGCCTACCTGGGGCCCGTGGCGGGCTTCGACGCCTCCGTCCTGTCCCGGAGCGCCGCATGCTGAAAGCCTCCGCCGCCATCGCCGCCAAGGACCTGCGCCTGACCCTGCGCGGGGCGCAGGGCCTGGCCCAGACGGCCCTCCTGGGGCTTCTGATCATCTTCGTCTTCAGCCTCTCGCGCCGCCCCGGCGAGGAGGTCCCGGCCCTGGCCGCCGCGGCCATCTTCTGGCTCTCCACGCTCTTCTCCCAGGTGCTGGTGTTCAACGGGCTCTACGCCCTGGAGGAGGGCAGCGGCGCGCGTCTGGGCCTGGCCATGGCCCCGGCCCCGGTGCAGTCCGTGTGGCTGGGCAAGGCCCTGGCCGGGTTCGCCCTGGTGGGCGCGTGCCAGGTGGTGTTCGCCCTGGCCGTGGCCGTGTTCCTGGACCAGGGGCTGGCCGGATCGGCCCTCACGGGGCTCGGCTGCGTGCTGCTCTCCGACGCGGGGCTGGCGGCCCTGGGGTCGTTCATGGGCGCCCTGGCCTCGGGCAGGAGCGCTCGGGAGTCGCTGCTCACGGTGATCTTCTTCCCCCTGGTGATCCCGGTGCTCCTGGCCGGTATCAAGGTGCTGGAGGGGGTGATTCTGGGCACGGGGCAGGCCATGGACTGGATGGGGCTGTCGGGGGCCTTCGCGGCGGTGTTTTCCGGCGCGTCCCTGGTGCTGTTCCCTTACATTTATACGGGCGAGGAATAGACATGACGGCCCTTCTTGCGGGCGCGGCGGCCCTTGCTCTGGCCGCAGCGCAGTGGTTCATCTGGGTGTACGCCCCCGTGGAAGAGACCATGGGCGTGGTGCAGAAGATTTTCTACATCCACCTGCCCATGGCCTGGTGGTCCATGATCAGCTTCCTGGTGGTGTTCGCGGCCTCGGTGCTGGTGCTCGTGCGCAAGGACGCCCGTTGGGACCGCCTGGCCGGAGCCGCCTGCGAGCTGGGCGTGCTCTTTTCCGGCCTGGCCCTGGTCACGGGGTCGCTTTGGGGCAAGCCCATCTGGAACGTCTGGTGGACCTGGGACCCCAGGCTCACCACCACGCTGGTGATGTGGTTCGTCTACTGCGCCTACCTCATCCTGCGCCAGTCTGGCGCAGGGGGCGAGCGGGGGCCTGTGGTGCGCGCGGCCCTGGGCATCGTGGCGTTCCTGGACGTGCCCCTGGTGTTCTATTCGGCCCGCAAGTGGCGATCGATCCATCCCACGGTGTTCGGCTCCCAGGGCGGGGGCCTCGAACCGGAGATGGTGGCGGCCGTGGTGGCTTCCATCCTGGCCATGGGCATTCTCTGGGCCGCGATCCTTTCGCTGCGCGCCAGGCAACTCGGGCAGGCGGCGGCCATCCGCCAGATATTCCTGCACCAGACCAAGTGAGGCTTTTTCATGGGCAATCAAACCTATCTGCTGGCGGCCAACGTGATCGTCTGGCTGGGCATCTGCGGCTTCGTGGCCTTCGTGGCCACCCGCCAGGCGCGGCTGGAGCGTCGCTTGAAACAGCTGGAAGCGCTTCATGAAGACTAGCGCCGCAGGGGCCTTTCGCCCCAACAAACCCCTGCTGGGCCTGATGCTTTTGTGCCTGGCGGGCATGTTCGTCTGGTCCTTCGTCTACCGGGCGGAACACCCCGCGCTGGTGGCCAGCGTGGAGATGCGCGGGGGCGACCCCCACGGGGGCGAGGGCGACCCCATGCAGGCCGTGATGGCCGCCATGTCCCGCCTCCAGGCCAACCCCGAGGACGTGGACGCCATGGAGGAAGCGGCCGGGGCCTTCGCCGCCGCCGAAATGTGGGACAAGGCCCTCGCCGTGCTGGAGAAGGCCGCCGTCAAGGCCCCGGACGAGAAGCACATCCTCAACCTGCACGGCGTGACCCTCTTCCGCCTGGAGCGCCCGGCCGAGGCGGCCAAGAAGTTCGAGCGCCTGCTGGCCCTGGAGCCAGGCAATTTCCAGGGGCAGTTCAACCTGGCCGCCGTTTACAAGTACGGCCTGGAGGACATGGCCAAGGCCCGTCCCCTCTTCGAGGCCGTGCTGGCCAACCCCATGGCCGACATGCAGACCAAGCGCCAGGCCCAGCAGGAGCTGACGCCGTAGCAACCGGTCGAAAGGTCCGCACCCTGAGGCGCATTTTCGCATGGGTTGCGGGGATCGACGCCTTGGAAAGGCTTTACGCCGAGGTGGCGGCCGCGCGTCTTTGGGCGGACGGCGCCGCGCGCCAAACCGTCCTGGGGCAGGGCGGCCGCGCCGTTCGCAAAGGATTCCCGAAAAGCCCGCCTCCGGCGATGGTCGAAAGACAGAGGCCGACCGGTCCGCCGGGCGGTCTTCTTTTTCCTACCGGATGGGAGTAATTTGCGCCGCCGCTGCCGGCCTTCCTGAAAAAGATCAATCGGGTGAAGCTGTTCCCGTGGCGTTCCTGTCATCGGAACGTGACGGGAGCGTTGCATTTTCCCTGTCCTTGCCGCATACATCTGTCGATGATCGCTCCGGCTTATCCGCCGGTCTCCCGTTGACCCGTCCGGGCTGCGTCCCGGATCGAAAGCCCATAACCCGTTTACGGAGGTAGAGCAGGCATGAAATGCAAACGTGGCCTGGTCGTGGCGCTTGCCATGGCCGCTTTCTTCGGCATGGCCAACCTGGCCCTCGCGGCCGACGTGATCAAGATCGCCGTCCCCTCGCCCTTCACCGGCCCCGCCGCCGGCTACGGCGACAACGTGAAGGCCGGCGTGGCCATGAAGGTTGACGAGATCAACGCCAAAGGCGGCGTGAACGGCCAGAAGATCGAGGCCGTCTTCTTCGACGAGCAGTGCGATCCCAAGGAAGCCGCCACCGTGGGCACCAAGATCGCCGGCGACAAGGCCCTGGTCGGCATCGTGGGCCACCTGTGCTCCGGCGCTCACCTGGCCGCTCTGCCCAACTACCTGCGCGCGGGCGTGGCCGCCATGTCCCCCACGGCCACCAACGTGACCATCTCCGACAAGAACAAGGACGCCAAGGGCCAGGTCTGGAGCTTCCGCAACGTCTACCGCGACGACTTCCAGGGCGCGTTCCTGGCCGACTATATGGCCAAGACCCTGGGCCTGAAGAAAGTGGCCGTGTTCTACGAGAACAGCGACTACGGCATCGGCCTCAAGGACGCCTTCCTGAAGCAGGCCAAGGCCGTTGGCCTCACCGTGGTGGGCGAGGAAGCCTACATGAAGGGCGCCAACGACTTCACCCCCCAGCTCACCAAGATCAAGGGCCAGGCCCCCGACGCCCTGTTCATCTCCGGCTACTACAACGAAGGCGCCCTCGTCGCCGACCAGGCCAAGAAGCTGGGCCTCGCCGTGCCCAAGTTCGGCGCCGACGGCCTGGACAACGCCGACTACATCAAGCTCGCCGGCCCCGCCGCCGACAACACCTACCTGACCGCCCCCTTCCTGGCCGAAAAGGCCGGCCCCGAAGCCAAGGCCTTCATCGACGCCTTCAAGGCCAAGTACAACCGCGATGTTGACTGGATGAGCGCCAACGCGTATGACGCCGCCGGGATGATCATCGAGGCCATCTCCAAGGTCGGGGCCGACCGCGCCAAGGTCCGCGAGTACCTGGCCTCCATGAACTCCAAGGAGAAGGGCTACAAGGGCATCACCGGCCTGACCTTCTTCAACGACAAGGGCGACTGCGAAAAGCCCGCCTTCGTGAAGATGGTCAAGGACGGCAAGTTCGTCCCCGCCGAGAAGCAGATGGCCAACTAGCCGCTAGCAGGACCAACGATTCGAGACAGGCTGGACCACCATCCAGCCTGTTTCGTTTCCTTCCGGAGGTTCCAGCGCCGGCGCGCCATCGCCCGGGCCGACCCACACCCACTCGGAGAAGGCCGTGTTCGAACAACAACTCTTCAATGGACTGACCCTGGGGCTCATCTACGCGCTCATCGCCGTGGGCTACACCATGGTCTACGGCGTCATCGAGCTGATCAACTTCGCCCACGGCGAAGTGTACATGCTCGGCGCATTTCTGTGCATCACCTTCATCAGCGCCCTGGGCATCCCGCTCTTTCCGGCCATCGCCCTGGCCATGGCCTGCTGCGCGCTCATCGGCGTGAGCATCGACCGGATCGCCTACAGGCCCCTGCGCAAAGCGCCGCGCCTGGCCGCGCTCATCACGGCCATCGGCGTCTCCATCTTTCTGCAGAACATCGCCATGATCATCTGGGGCTCGCGCCCCGTGCCCTTCCCGCGCGACGCCGTGCCCCGGGCCTTCAGCGAGACGGCCTTCACCCTGGGCAGCGTGAGCGTCTCGGGCCTGCAGGTGTTCATCTACGCCGCCACCATCGCCATGATGATCGGGCTCACGCTCATCATCAACAAGACCCGCGTGGGCACCGCCATGCGCGCCCTGGCCCAGAACCAGGTGAGCGCCGCGCTCATGGGCATCAACGTCAACCGCATCATCGCCTTCACCTTCGCCCTGGGCTCCTCCCTGGGCGCGGTGGCCGGCATCCTGGTTGGCATGTACTACAACACCCTCTCCGCCACCATGGGCTACAACGCGGGCGTCAAGGCCTTCGCCGCCGCCGTGCTGGGCGGCATCGGCAGCGTGCCCGGGGCCATGCTGGGCGGGGTGGTGCTGGGCATCGCCGAAACCCTGGGCGCGGGCTACGTCTCCAGCCAGTACCGCGACGGCATCGGCTACGCGGTGATGATCGCCGTGATCCTTTTGCGTCCCTCCGGGCTGCTCGGCAAGTCCGTGGGCCAGAAGGCCTAGGAGCGCAGCGCATGAACGCCAACAAGAACTTCCTCAAGGCCGCCCTGGCCCTCGCCGTCCTGGCCCTGCCCTTCCTGCCGATGGTGGACGACTACGTGGTCCACGTGGCGGTGCTGGTGATGGTCTACGCCGTGCTGGCCATGGGCCTGAACGTGCTGCCCGGCTTCTGCAACCTGCTGGACCTGGGCTACGTGGGCTTCTACGGCATCGGGGCCTATACGGCGGGCATCCTCTCGCTCAACCACGACGTGAGCTTCTGGATCATCGTGCCCGGCGCGGTGGCCCTGGGCGCGCTCTGCGGCGTGCTGCGCGGCGCGCCCACGCTTCGGCTCTCGGGCGACTACTTCGCCATCGTCACCTTCGGCTTCACGGAACTGGTGGTGCTCTTCCTCACCAACGAGATATGGCTCACCCGGGGGCCGCTCGGCATGCCCGGCATCCCCCCCGTGGCCCTGAGCCTGGAGTGGCTCGGCATCGACTGGCGCTACGACTTCTTCAACGAGATGCCCTACTACTACCTGGGCCTGGGCATGACCGCCCTGGTCTACGTGGTCATGGGGCGCATCGAGGATTCGCGCCTCGGCCGGGCCTGGCTGGCCATCAAGGAAGACCCCCTGGCCGCCGCCAGCTGCGGCATCGACCTCATGGCCTACAAGACCGTGGCCTTCGCCTTCTCCGCCGGGGTGGGCGCGCTGGCCGGATGCTTCATGGCCCAGTGGTCCATGTTCCTCTCGCCCGACGTGTTCAAGTTCTGGGAGTCGTTCCTGGTGCTCTGCATGATCGTGCTGGGGGGGCTTGGCAACATCAAGGGCGCGGTGGCCGGGGCCGTGGTGCTGGTGGCCCTGGGCGAGATTCTGCGCGTGGTGCTCCCCAAGTTCGGGCTGCCCACCGAGACGCGTTTCCTCGTTTACGGCCTGATCATGATCCTCATCATGCGCTTCATGCCGGGCGGCTTCTTCCCCACCATCGCCGCCACCAGCAAGAAGAGCAGGCTCATTTTGGACCTCAAGGCGCGGCTCGAAGCCGGGAGGGCGGGGTAGGGCATGGACGCCATTCTCAAGATCGACAGCGTGAGCAAGCGCTTCGGGGGCCTCATGGCCCTCTCGGACGTGAGCTTCCAGGTGACCAGGGGCCAGATTCTCGGCCTCATCGGACCCAACGGCGCGGGCAAGACCACCATGTTCAACTGCATCGCGGGCATCTACAAGCCCACAGAGGGGTCCATCCTCTTCGAGAGGGAAGGCCGCCACGTGGAAGTGGGCGGTTCGCGCCCCGAGCAGATGACCCAGATGGGCGTGGCCCGCACCTTCCAGAACATCCGGCTCTTCGCCTCGCTCTCGGTGCTGGACAACGTGCGCATCGGCCGCCACTGTCGAGCCGCCCAGGGCTTCTGGGGAGCGGTGTTGCGCACCAGGGCGCAGAAGGCCGAGGAAAAGCGCCTGGTGGACCAGAGCATGTCATACCTCGACTTCGTGGGCCTGGGCCCCAAGGCCCTGGACCTCTCCAGCGCCCTTTCCTACGGCGACCAGCGCCGCCTGGAGATCGCCCGCGCCCTGGCCAGCGAGCCCCGGCTCCTGCTGCTGGACGAGCCCGCTGCGGGCATGAACCCCCAGGAGACGGCCTCCCTGGTGGACCTGATCCACGCCATCCTGGCCAAGGGCGTGGACGTGGTGCTCATCGAACACGACATGAAGCTGGTCATGAGCATCTGCCAGCACCTGGTGGTGCTCGACCACGGCGTGAAGATCGCCGAGGGCGGCCCGCGCGAGATCAGGGAGAACCCGGAGGTCATCGAGGCCTACCTGGGCAGGGGGGCGGCCCATGCTTAAGCTTACGGACATCCACACCTATTACGGCTCCATCCACGCCCTCAAGGGCGTGAGCCTGGAAGTGAAGCAGGGCGAGATCGTCACGCTCATCGGGGCCAACGGCGCGGGCAAGACCACCACGCTCATGTCCATCTCGGGGGTCATCCAGGCCAAGCAGGGGTCCATCGAGTTTATGGGCCGCGACGTGACGCGCCTCTCCACCGAGAAGACCGTGGCCCTGGGCATCACCCAGGTGCCCGAGGGCCGCATGATCTTCCCCCGGCTCACGGTGCTGGAAAACCTGATGATGGGCGCCTACCTGCGCTCCGACAAGGACAACGTGAAGGCCGACCTGGAAAAGGTCTACGAGCTCTTCCCCAAGCTCTCCGAACGCATGCGCCAGCACGGCGGCACGCTCTCGGGCGGCGAGCAGCAGATGCTTGCAATCGGGCGCGCCCTCATGGCAAGACCCAAGGTGCTGCTCCTGGACGAGCCGAGCCTCGGTCTCGCGCCCATCGTGGTGGAGAACATTTTCGAGATCATCGTTCGCATCAACCGGGAGGGCACCACGGTCATGCTCGTGGAGCAGAACGCCCAGATGGCTCTGCACATCGCCCACCGGGGATACGTGCTGGAAACCGGCGTGGTCACGCTTGAAGGCCCCGCCAAGGACCTGCTTGAAAACCCCAAGGTGCGCCAGGCGTACCTCGGCCTCGACTAACCCGCCTGCGGAGGGCGTATGGACAAGATCACCGGCCTGGGCCTCACGTTCGACGACGTACTTCTCATCCCTTGCTATTCCGAGGTCCTGCCCGACAGGGTGGACGTCTCCACCTGGCTGACCCCCGAGATCCGCCTGAACATCCCCCTGCTTTCGGCGGCCATGGATACCGTCACCGAGTCGCGAATGGCCATCTCCATGGCCCGCAACGGCGGCGCGGGCGTCATCCACAAGAACATGAGCGTGGCCCAGCAGAAGCTGGAGGTGGAGAAGGTCAAGAAGAGCGAGTCCGGGATGATCATCGATCCCGTGACCGTCCACCCCGACATGACCGTGGCCGCCGCCCTCAAGGTGATGGCCGAGTTCTCCATCTCGGGCCTGCCCGTGGTGGAGAACGACGGCCTGGTGGGCATCGTCACCAACCGCGACGTGCGCTTCGTGGACGACGACGTCACCACCGTGCGCGACGTGATGACCAGCGAGAACCTGGTCACCGTGCCCGTGGGCACCCCCCTGCACGTGGCCAAGGAGCACCTGCACGAGCACCGCATCGAGAAGCTCCTGGTGGTGGACGAGAAGAAGAAGCTGCGCGGACTGATCACCATCAAGGACATCGACAAGATCCAGAAGTACCCCAACGCCTGCAAAGACCCCCTGGGACGCCTGCGCGCCGGGGCCGCCGTGGGCGTGGGGCCCGGCCGCGACGAGCGCGTGGCCGCGCTCCTGGAAGCCGGGTGCGACTTCCTGGTGCTCGATTCGGCCCACGGCCACACCCGCAACATCCTCTCCGCCGTGGAGGCCATCAAGTCCCAGTGGCCCAAGTGCCAGCTGGTGGCGGGCAACGTGGGCACCTACGAGGGTGCGCTGGCGCTCATCAAGGCCGGGGCCGACGCCGTGAAGGTGGGCATCGGGCCGGGCTCCATCTGCACCACGCGCATCGTGGCCGGCGTGGGCGTGCCCCAGATCACCGCCATCATGGAGGCCGTGCGCGCCTGCCGCGAGCACGGCCGCTGCTGCGTGGCCGACGGCGGCATCAAGTTCTCGGGCGACGTGGTCAAGGCCATCGCCGCCGGGGCCGACACCGTGATGATGGGCTCCATGTTCGCCGGCACCGAGGAAAGCCCCGGCGAAACCATGCTCTACCAGGGCCGCACCTACAAGATCTACCGGGGCATGGGCTCCATCGACGCCATGCGCGAGGGCAGCGCCGACCGCTACTCCCAGGACAAGTCCAACAAGCTCGTCCCCGAGGGCATCGTGGGCCGCGTGCCCTTCAAGGGCCCCGTGTCCGAATCCATCTACCAGATGGTGGGCGGCCTGCGCTCCGGCATGGGCTATGTGGGCGTGGACAACATCAAGGACCTCCAGGAGAAGCCCCGTTTCACCCGCATCTCCCCGGCGGGCCTGCGCGAATCCCACGTGCACGACGTGATCATCACCAAGGAGTCTCCCAACTACAGGGTGGAGAGCTACTAGATGCAGCACCAAGACACCGTCGTCATCCTGGACTTCGGCTCCCAGTACACCCAGCTCATCGCGCGGCGCGTGCGCGAGGCCGGGGTCTATTCGGAAATCCACCCCTGCACCCTCTCCGCCGAGGCGCTCAGGGCCATCGCCCCCAAGGCCGTGATCCTCTCGGGCGGCCCCGCCAGCGTGCGCGACGAAGACTCGCCCAGGCTCGATCCCGCCGTGCTCGAACTGGGCGCGCCCGTGCTGGGCATCTGCTACGGCATGCAGCTGCTGGCCCACTCCCTGCCCGGTGGCCAGGTGGCCGCCGCCAAGGAGCGCGAGTACGGACGGGCCGAACTCTCCGTGGACAAACCCGGCATCCTCTTCGAGGGCGTGGAGACCGACAAGCCCCGCACGGTCTGGATGTCCCACGGCGACCACGTGGTGGACGTCCCCCACGGCTTCACCGTGACGGCATCCACCCAGAGCGTGCCCGCCGCCGCCATGGAGGACGCCTCCCGCAACATCTTCGCCCTCCAGTTCCACCCCGAGGTGGCCCACACCGAGGACGGCACGACCATCCTGAACAACTTCCTGTTCAAGATCGCCAAGGTGCGCACCGGCTGGACCATGGCCAGCTTCGTGGAGGCCGAGGTGAAGGCCCTGCGCGAAAAGCTGGGCGACGACCACGTGGTCTGCGCCCTCTCCGGCGGCGTGGACTCCACCGTGGTGGCCGTGCTGCTGCACAAGGCCATCGGCAAGCGCCTGCACTGCATCTTCGTGGACAACGGCGTCCTGCGCCACAACGAAGGCGATGAGGTGGTCACGTATCTGCGCGAGCACTTCGACCTGAACCTCAAGTACGTCCAGGCCCAGGACCTCTTCCTGGACCGCCTCGCGGGCGTCGAGGACCCGGAGCAGAAGCGCAAGATCATCGGCTACGGCTTCATCGAGGTCTTCGAGAAGGAAGCCAAGGCCATCCCCGGCGTGAAGTGGCTGGCCCAGGGCACCCTCTACCCGGACGTGATCGAGTCCGTGAGCTTCAAGGGCGGGCCCAGCGTGGTCATCAAAAGCCACCACAACGTGGGCGGGCTGCCCGAGAAGATGGACCTCAAGCTCGTGGAGCCCCTGCGCGAACTCTTCAAGGACGAAGTGCGCAAGGTGGCCTACGAACTGGGCCTGCCCGAGTCCATCATCTGGCGTCACCCCTTCCCGGGGCCGGGCCTGGCCATCCGCATCATCGGGGACATCACCCGCGAGCGCCTGGAGATCCTGCGCCGCGCGGACAAGATCGTTCAGGCCGAACTCAAGGCCTCGGACTGGTACCGCAAGGTCTGGCAGGGCTTCGCCGTGCTCCTGCCCCTCAAGACCGTGGGCGTCATGGGCGACGACCGCACCTACGAGAACGTCTGCGCACTGCGCATCGTGGACTCCCTCGACGCCATGACCGCCGACTGGTCCCGCGTGCCCACCGACATCCTCGCGCGCATCTCCAACCGCATCATCAACGAAGTGAAGGGCATCAACCGGGTGGTCCTGGACATCTCGTCCAAGCCGCCCGCGACCATCGAATGGGAGTAGACCCATGTTTGGCATCGGTTCCACGGAACTCGTCATCATCCTCATCGTCGCCCTGGTGCTCATCGGTCCTTCCAAGCTGCCGGACCTGATGAAGTCCCTGGGCAAGGGCATCTCCGAGTTCCGGCGCATGAGCACGGACGTGAAGTCCACCCTGGAGCGGGAGATCGAAAAGGCCGACGAGGCCAAGCGCATCGAAGAGACCAAGAAGGAACTCTTCGGCGACGCCGCGCCCTCCGAGGCCGACGCCGGCAAGCCCGCGCAGTCCCCCGTCGAGACGGCGGCAAAGCCCGGCGCGGACGACAAGGCCGCCCCCACGGCGGCTGCTGCCGATGCAACCAAGACGGCCTCCGCCCAGAGCGCCGAGGCCAAGCCTGCCGCCGAAGCCAAAACCGGCGCACCGGCCGCTACCGCCCAGACGGCAGCGGCCGCCCCGGCCGATGCGGCCAAGGAGTCCGGCCGTGCGTAGGGCCGTGGTGAACCGCACCACCCGCGAGACCTCCATCGAGCTGGAACTCGTCCTGGACGGCCAGGGCACGGCCGAGGTCTCCACGGGCGTGGGGTTCGCCGACCACATGCTCACCCTGCTGGCCTTCTGGTCCGGCTTCGACCTGAAGGTCTTCTGCAAGGGAGACCTCCACGTGGACGCCCACCACACCCTGGAAGACGTGGGCCTCTGCCTCGGCCAGGCCATGGCCGATGCCCTGGGCGACAAGGCGGGCATCACCCGCGTCGGCTTCGCCCGCTTCCCCCTGGACGAGGCCCTCTCCGAAGCCGTGGTGGACCTCTCCGGACGCGCCTATCTGGTCTACGAGGACGACCCTCTCCCTGCCCAAGTGGCGGGCGAGGAAAAGGACGTGTGGCGGGAGTTCTTCAAGTCCCTGGCTGGCAAGGCCCACATGAACCTGCATCTTCGGATGCTCTACGGCAAGAACGGACACCACCTGCTCGAATCGGCGTTCAAGGCGCTGGGCGTGGCCCTGCGCCAGGCCTGCGCGCCGGGCCGGGCGGGCGTCCCGAGCACCAAAGGGAGCCTAGGCTGATGCGCACTCACCGTTATCTCGTCCTCATCGCGTTGCTGGCCCTCCTGGCCGCCGGGGCCTGCGCCCGCCGTCCGAGCGTGGACAACAAGATCAACCCGCAGTTCAACGTGGCCGTGGCCCCCTTCAGCGTGGCCCAGAACCCCTGGGACCTCCTGGCGGGCTATCTGCCCGAGCGCGTCACCCCCCCCAAGGCCGACGCCATGGACCAGCTCGACACCATCATGGCCAAGGCCCTGCCCATCGGCCCCGACCGCAACGTCTTCGGCGCGGCCCGCGTGGTGCCCTGCGTCGATTCCGTCAAGAAGCCCCAGGAAGCCAACCGCATGGCCACCCTCAAATACTGGCAGGACGTGGGCCGCTGCGCCGACGTGCAGTATCTGGTGGTGCCCAAGGTGATCCACTGGAAGGAGCGCGAAGGCTCCGCCGTCGGCTCCACCAGCCCGGCCTGGGTCATCCTGGATCTTTACCTGGTCAACGTGAAGACCGGCGGCCTGATCAACCACTTCCACTACGACTACCAGCAGCGCGCCCTGTCGGATAACCTCCTGGACGCCGACAAGTTCCTCAAGCGCAAGGGCCAGTGGGTCACCGCCGCCGAACTCGCCCGCGAAGCCATCGAACAAGGACTCAAGGAATTCGGACTGTGATCCTCTATCCCGCCATCGACATCAAGGACGGCCAGTGCGTGCGCCTCAAGCAGGGGCTGGCCGACCAGGTGACCGTGTTCGACAAGGACCCCGTGACCGCCGCCGCCCACTGGCTGGGCATGGGCGCCAAGGCCCTCCACGTGGTGGACCTGGACGGGGCCTTCGAGGGCGAGCCGCGCAACAAGGCCCTGGTGGGCGAGATCTGCAAGCTCGCCGGGGACATCCCGGTGCAGCTGGGCGGCGGCGTGCGCGATCTCGCCACCGCCCAGGCCTACGCCGACGCTGGCGTCTCGCGCCTGCTCATCGGCACCATGGCCCTCGCGGACCCCGACCGCTTCGGCCAGCTTTGTAAAGCCCTCCCCGGGCGCATCGGCGTTTCCCTGGACGCCGACGCCGGACGCCTCAAGACCAAGGGCTGGGTGGAGGACTCGGGCCAGACCGTGGACGACGTGCTGCCCCGTCTGCACGCCCAGGGCGCGGCCTTTCTGGTTTACACCGACATCAGCCGCGACGGCATGCAGTCGGGCGTGAACCTTGGGGCCATGGAGTCCCTGCTGGCCAAGACGAAGCTGCCCGTCATCGCGGCGGGCGGCGTGGCCACCCTGGACGACCTGAAAGCCCTGGCCCCCCTGGCCGCCAAGGGGCTGGACGGGGTGATCAGCGGACGCGCCCTTTACACCGGGACCCTGGATTTCGCCGAGGCCATGCTCTGGCTGGAAGGCCAGGCGTAAGCGCCGGGGCGCGGCACCGGACCCGTCCAGGCGGGGGCCCTGGACGCTCAATTGCTAGGCGACGGCGTGGCGTCGTCCTCGCCTGAGGCGAGCAGCGTATCGCGCAAGCGCCGGAGACGCCGGGGCTCCGGCCGGATCCACCGGGAAGGGCGGCACCCCGGTCGGTCAGCGTCCGCCATGGTCGCGATGCCTGCATCCATTTGCATCACCCGCGCCACCTCGCGGTTCTCGCAGCACACCCCGCCATGCCCTCCCGCCGGGGGCTCCTGGCGCACCAGACCTGGGCCGCAGTGCCCTGTTCCACGGACTTCAGCTGTCTGGAGGGGACCAGGATCGGGTTCCCGGTCGCGTTGAACACCCCGTCGGCCTGGCGGCCGAGCATCTGCACGGCATCTGTTCGTGCAGAACCCGCGTGAGCATAGGGAAACCGTGCGGTCTCTGGGGCCATACCCCTGATAGCCCTCGCCTTGCGGCGGGTGCATGTGGTCGAATAAGCCCGGCGAGGGTGGGACGCCTTGGTCCCGAACTTTGCGCTTGCCCAGGGCCATGTCTCGAAAAGCGCCTGCGGCGACGCCTTCAAGCACGTCCCTGGACTGTCCCCCAAGCGCCCCGGCGGCGCTGCCCGGGCGGGAGCGCTGGCGTCTCCTGACGCCGGAGGGCAGTTCTTTCTGGCAGGGGAGAAAGGCCGGGGCTGTCGCGTGGTTTTCTTATTGATCCTGTAGGTTCGGGTCGGCCCCGGGGTTGGCGACCAGGGGGGCGATGGCGTAGAGTGGCGGCCATCGAACCCATCAAGCGAGGGAAGCATGAAAACCAGGACCATCGAAGTGAAAGGCATGAGCTGTAACCACTGCGTGGCGTCCGTGACGAAGGCCCTGTCGGCCCTGGACGGCGTGACCGACGTGAAGGTGGACCTCACCTTCGGAACTGCCACCTACACCGAGACCAAGGATGGCCTCGACGCGGCGGTCAAGTCCGCCATCGACAACGCTGGCTTCACCCCCGGAGGGTATCGCTAAGCCGCGCAACGCAAACACCGGAGCCGGCCGACGCGCTCCGAGGCCGACTCCGCCCCCCCCCCCCTCACCCTTCTGGCATGGGGAAGCGACGTGCTGTATCATGCTGCTGCACGGTTGTAGTTTTGACGTCATCGCGCAAAGGCAGGTTAGAGTGGTCTCCATGGACAACATGTTTGTAGTGAACGAAGGGTTGGCCTTGGTGGTGTTGGGCATCCCCACAATACTCTATTTTTTGCTCGTCAAATGGTTCGACTACCAGCCAACGGGGCAGTTGTCGGAGACCATTGCCAACTACAGCCTCTTCAACACGCTCTATTCCATCTTCCTGAGCATGGCCCTGGTCACGCTTCTGATCAACTTCAACGGCGTGCAGGACGACACGCGCAAGGAAGTGGAATCGATCCTTTCGGCAGCGCGGCTGATGGGCGGGCTCTCCGACGCGGTTGAATTGAAGAAATCCCTGGTGCGGTATGCCAAGGATGTCGTTGAGCATGATCTCGTGGCCATGCGCTCCGGCACCCTGTCGAGAGAAGCCTCGGCTGCGTTCGACAGGTTGTGGGAGCAGGCCTACAAGACGACTCTCCGAACAAAAAACGACGAGACCATCCACCGCCTGTTGCTGAGCGAACTCGCGGACATAAGCAAGTCGCGCCTGACGCGGAGAGTCAAGGCCAAGGAGAACCTGCACCCGATGATCTTCTGCCTGATCGTGGTGGGGTATTACGTAATGCTCATCAAGGCCTATCTCACGAGGGTCAACAACAAGAAGACCCAGATCGCCTATGAAGTCTGCACGTTCATCATGATCATGCTCGTCATCACGACGATCATCGACCTCAACACCCCGTTCGTGGGCATCGTCAACGTCGATACAGCGCCTTTCACCTGGGCCTACGAGCGGGCAGGGCACATCACCGGATTGACGCCACAGTGACCGGCAGGCCGTCCGGCGCGGCGTCCCTCACGGCGTTCCGGCGGCCTTGTGGGCGTCGTAGGGGGCCAGCAGTTCATGGAGCATACCGGAAAGGCCGTCCGTACGGGCGCTAGTCCAGACACTCTCCGAAGCGCGTGCAGTCGCGGACGGTCTCCATGGAATGGCCCGCGAAACCCAGGCCCGGGCCGGGACACGCACAGGCTCACCAGCTTGTTCAGACACGGGAAGGCCGGTTTTTTCGTGTGGGACGGCGCGCATCGCGCCTTCACTCCCTTGGGATGCGCGGGTTCATGAGCCGCGAGGCTACTAAGCGCCGCCCGGCGCATCGACCGGCGTGCGCTTTACAGGCTCCCGAACCGGGGCGTATGCCGTGGACATGGATTGGCGCACAACGCACAAGGTCCCTTCGTCCCTGGCTTTCCCGGAGTTGTTCCGGCGCGCGCTCGTTCCCGGGGCGCTGGTGCTGGACGTGGGCTGCGGCGAGGCGGGCATCGCGGGAGAGGTGGAGTCCCTGGGCTGCGTTTACATCGGGCTGGACGTGAACCTGCCCAGTCTCGGACGCGCCGCGAGGGCCGGACGGCGCGTGGCGTCGGGCGATGCGGGGCGTCTGCCGGTGAGGGCTGGCGCGGCCGATCTGGTGACGTTGCGGGCTGTGCTTACGGTGCTCCCGGACGACGAGGTCCTTGCGGGCGTGCTGGCCCAGGCGCTGCGGGCCAGCCGGGGGCTGGTGGGCGTGCAGGATTTCCTGATGACCGAGGACCAGCCGCTCTATGCATCCCGGTACGCGGAGGGCAGGGCGCTCGGATTGCCCGAGGGCGCGTTCCCCGTGTGCCAGGGGGGGCGACTGCTCTATCTGGCCCGGCACTTTACGCCCGAAGGGCTGGAAGCGCTGGCGGAGCGGGCGGGCGGCGTGGTGGAGGCCCTGTCGGAGGCTCCCGCGCCCACGCGTAGCGGCAACGTGATCCGGGGCGTGACGCTCCTGCTCCGGGCGCGCTGAACGGCGTATCGATCCCGACCCGGGCCTGACCGCGCGGGGGAGCCTCTCCGGGACGCACGCTTCAGCGGGAGACGCGCACCAGCACCTTCCTGGCGCCGGGGCGCGCGGCGCTCTCGAAGGCTTCCCGGAAGCGCTCCAAGGGGTAGACGGCCTCCACGAGGCCGGAAGGTTCCACCAGGCCCCGGGCCAGGTGGTCCAGGGCCAGGGCCGTGTCGCCGCAGCGCGAGCCCACGAGGGTGATCTCCTGGACCACCACGCGGGCGAGGTTCACTGGCGTCTTGGCCTCGGTGGTGGACTTGAGCACCACGGTCCCTTCGGGGCGCACGAGGTCCAGGGCGGCTTCCAGGCCCTGGGTGCGGCCAGTGGCTTCCACAACGATGTCGAAGGGGCCTGCGATGTCGGACGCTAGGGTTGTGCGCACGCCCTGTGCGGACGCGATGGCCAGCTTGTCCGGGTGTTTGCCCGAAAGCACGAGCCCGGGGCAGAGGTGGCGCAGGGCCATGGCGATGAGCAGCCCGAGTTTGCCGTCGCCCAGCACGGCCAGTCGGTCGGTGGCGCGGATGTGCACCTGCTGGCCCACCTCCAGGGCCGCGGCCAGGGGTTCGGCAAACACGGCGGCCTCGTCGGAGAGCGTGTCGGGCACGGCGTGGAGGTTGTCCACCGGGGCGAGGATGTATTGGGCGAAGGCTCCATCCCAGCCGAGGATGCCCAGGACGCGCCTGCCGGAGGCGTGGCGGTGGTCGCCGTGCCCCGGCGCGGCGTTGATGTCGGCCGTGACGCGGCGTCCTTCCAGGTGCGGGGCGTCCGGGGCGCGCTCGACCACGCCGACGAATTCGTGCCCCGGGGTCCCGGAAAAGTTCATGTATCCCTTGAACAATTCCAGGTCCGTATTGCAGATCCCCGCCACCAGCACGCGCACCAGGGCCTCTCCAGGCCCGGGGGGCGGTTGCGGCAAGTCGGCCAGCTCCATGGTTCCCTTGTGGAAGCGGACGGCGATCATGGCGGGTTCCCTCCTGTGGTTTCCGCAGGATAGACCAGCGGGCCGGGCTTGTCACCCGCCGCGCGGGGAGGCCGGTCCGGCGGATCGTCCGGGATGCGAGCGCTTCGCGGCGCATTCCGGGGAGCATCCGGGGGGGCGGGCCCCGTCGTCGCATTCCTGGACCAAGGCTGCCCGGACCAACGCCGTTCGCGCGGCCGCCAGACAGGTTTCGGCCGCTGCACGGGCCGTGTCCAGGGGCTCCATGCCGCACGCCAGGATGTCCTCGGCCTCCAGCCGGGCGGCCTGCTCCGGCGTGAGCCCGCGCGCCCTCCCGCACCAGAGCGAGGCCAAGGCCATGACGGGGGTGGAGGCCGATGGCGGGCAGTCCGTGAGAAAACCCGCTTCGCGGATGCTCCCGTCCACAACGGATACGAAAAACTCCACGAAGCTCCCCGAGGGCGTCAGGGCACGGCCGGAAGCCGGGGTCCCGGCGGGGATGCCCAGCCAGGCGGGATCGAAGAGCAAGTCGAAGAAATCCGGGTTATCCCGGGCCAGGATGTCGGCATCCGGGGCCGGTCTGGACGTGGAACGTACCGTGTTCATTTGGGCTCCGTGCGCTTGTAGAGGCCGAAATCGAAGTCGCGCGGGAGCCGTTCGCGCCGGGCCGACCGGCGCACGACGCGGCCCATGGCCAGTCCGGCGAGCAGGGCGGCGATGGCCAGCAGTGCGGTCAGGGTTGCGATCATGGGGTCACCTCCAGGGAAATGTCCCGTGGGCTTGCGGTGACCATAGCGGCTCGTCCGGCGCGGACAACTTTGTCGGAACCGTCCGACAGGCGGGGTCAGTCCATGAGCCCCATGGTGAGGGCGCGGCGGTAGAAGTCAGCGGCGGTGCGCAGGCCCAGCTTGCGCATGATCCTGCTTCGGTAGGTGCTGGCGGTCTTCACCGAGAGGTTCAGGTCGCGGGCGATGTCGCTCACGGTGCGGCCCTGGGCCAGAAGGCGCATTACCTCGCGCTCGCGCCGGGAAAGGGCGGCGAGGGGGTCCTGACGCGGCGCGAGGCCGGGGGAGAGGCCCGGGCTCACGTAGGTCTGGCCCTCCAGGACGCAGGCCAGGGCCTCGGTAAGCTCCCGAGGGGCGGAGTTCTTGCCCAGGTAGCCCCTGGCCCCCAGGGCCAGGGCGCGGCGGGCGTACTCGGCCTCCTGGTGCATGCTGAGCACCAGCACGGGCAGCCCCGGCCGGTTGACGGCGATCCACTCCAGGAGATCCAGCCCGCTGCCGTCGGGCAGGGAGATGTCCAGCACGGCCAGGTCGTACGGGTCCTCCAGGGCGGCCAGGGCCAGGGCCACGCCAGAGGCCTCGGCGAAGGAGCAGCCGGGCAGGGCGGCGGCCAGGATGTCCACCACGCCCCGGCGCACCACGGCGTGGTCGTCCACCACCAGCACGCGGCGCGGTCGAGTCATGGGGAAACCTTGCGCCTTCCGGCGCGGGGCACCCTCTCGGGCACGTTGGCGCAGAGGAGCGTGCCTCCGCCGGGCGCGGCCCCGATGTCCATGCGCCCCCCCACCGCGCGGACGCGCTCGCGCATGCCCGTGAGCCCAAGGGAGCCGGGCGCGTCCAGGGCCTTGGGGTCCAGGCCCCGGCCGTTGTCGGCCACTTCCAGGCGCAGGCGTCCCCGGGAGCGCGTCAGGCGCACGCGCACACGCGTGGCCCCGGCGTGACGGGCCACGTTGGTGAGCCCCTCCTGAAAGACACGGTAGAGAGCCGTGGAGACCTCGGGCGTCACCCCCGTGATGCCGGGGCCTGTCTCCACGCCCACGGCGATGCCCGAGCTCTCCTGGAAGGTGCGCGCGCGCCAGGCCACGGCCTCGGCCAGACCCAGCTCGTCCAGAATGGCCGGGCGCAACTCCCGGGCGATGCGCTGCACGCTCTCCACCGTTCCGGCCACGATCGCGCGAAGGGCGGCGATGCGTTGCGGGTCGGTACGTGCCTGAGGCGTTTCCAGGCTGAAGAGGCCCATGTTCAAGGCCGTGAGGTTTTGTCCCAGTTCGTCGTGGATTTCGCGGGCGATGCGCGTGCGCTCCTCCTCGATGCGTTGCTGGAGGTAGGTGGAGAGGCTGCGGAAACGCTCGCGGGAGCGCTCAAGTTCCCTGCGGGTGCGGTTGCCCCGGCGGATCTCGGTGCGCAGCTCCCGGTTGGCCCGGTCCAGCTCGGCCGTGCGTTCGAGCACGCGCTCCTCCAGCCGTTCGTGGGCCTCGCGCAGCGCCTGCTGGGCGCTCACGCGGTCGGTCACGTCGCGCAGGCTCAGGCGCAGGCCTTTGAAGGAGCCGTCAGGACCAAAGACGCGGGTGGTCTCCTGGGCCAGCCAGACCAGCGCCCCGTCGGGGCGTCGGATGCGGAAATCCAGGGAAGGCACGTCGCGTTGGAGGCTCTGCTCCATGAGTCGGCGCCAGGCCGGATAGTCCTCGGGGTGGATCGATCGCCGGAAGAAGTCCGGCTCGGCGCGCACGGCCTCGGCGGGCCTGCCCGTGACCCGCAGGCAGGAGGGCGAGACGTAGCGCACGTCCCCGGCCGGGCCGATCCAGAGTTCCCAGTCGTAGGTGCCGTCGGCCACCGTGCGGAAGACCGCCAGGCGCTCGCGCAGTCGGCGCGCGCCGACCGAGAGCCGCAGGCGTGTTGCGAGGCGGGCGGGAAGACGCTTCACGGGCGCTCCCTCGTGGCGGGCGTGCAGGGCATGGCCTCAGACTACCAGGAACCGCGCCGCTTGCGAACCGGTAGGACGCGTCCTACACGCGTTTGCATCCAGGGAGCATCGGGGTGATTCCGGGCGCGCGAGTCGCCCCGGAAGGCGCGTGGAGCTTGCCCGGCACGGGCGTGCGGGACACGGCCGTCGCGCCGTGCGATCAGGAACAGACGCTGCTTGCCCCGTGGGAGCGTGTGGGATACCCAAGACGCTGGCCGGCACGGCCCCCGGAGCGGATCGCCGCACCGGTCCCGGGCTCAAGACCTGCACCTGCCCCGGCCACGCCGCGCCGCCGGGGCGCAATCCCGGACTGGGAGCCATGGCCAAGATCGACGTCGCCATCAACGTGCTGGGCAAGCCCTACCAGACCACCCTGACCCTCGTTTCCCTGCTGCGCCATTCCTGGAAGCACATCGACCGCATCTATCTGGCGGAGGAGGCGGCCAACTCGCCGGGGCAGAGCGAGGGGCTTTCCTACGTGAAGGAGAAGCTGCGCGCCAAGCTGACGGTGTTCAACCCCCGGTATTGCCATTGGATCCGCTCCGTGGACCCCGAGAAACTGGCCGACGACGACGTGCGCCTGGCCGTGCGCTACCAGTACGCCTGGGAGCACAGCGACAAGGACCGCCTGCTTGTGATCCACAACGACTGCCACTTCCGGGGCGACGTGGTGGGGGCGATGCTGGAGGCCATGGGCGACGCCGTGGCCATCGGCGACGTGGGGGCCTGCATGGGCTGTCCGGCCCACTATGCCGGAAAGTGCGGCAAGGGCCGCCACTTGGACTACCGCCCTGGGCTGGAGGAACTCACGGCCCTTTACGCGGCGCACGACTACTCCGGTCCGCACCACGTCTCGCCCATGCACGAGAGCCTGTTCAACGAGAAATTCCGCAGCCATCCCTGGCCCCTCCCGCCCTGCCGCGTGAACGAATGGTGCGCCCTGGTGGACCTCAAGGCCGCGCGGCCCCTCACCATGCCCCTGGGAAGCGGCTCGCCCCTGGGGGCCATCACCGCCATGGGGGAATACGCCCTGGACACCGGGGCCGAGTGGTTCCACGACATGCACGTGCTGGGTCTGCGCGCCGCGCATTTCCCTGTTGAGGAATACCTTCTCCACGGCTGCGGCCACCACTCCATGCTGGACCCGGGCGTCTACCGGGCCAACGAGGAAAAGGCCCGCACCTTGCTGCGCCGGGAGTACAACATCGATTTCTGAAGGCCCGCGTGATCCCCTTGCCGGTCTGCCGCGGGCCATCCGCCCTTCACCCCGGCGTTTCCTGGGAGTGTTCCCCCGCGGGGCGCGCAATGAAAAAGCCCCGGAACCGTGAGGCTCCGGGGCTCGTCTTGCGATAGAGGCGCGCGGGCTAGGCCAGCTGGGCGAGCAGGGTTTCCTTGATGGAGTCGATGGAGCCCTCGCCGTTGAGCACGATGTACTTGAAGCCGGCCTTGGGGGCCAGGTCCCTGTAGAAATAGGCCGAGGCCAGGGTGCCGGTGTTGGTGTCGTAGTAGATGTCGTGGCGCTTGCCGATGGCGCCTTCGTCCTGGTCGTCGGCGCGGGCGGAGAGCTCGCCGCCGCAGACGCGGCAGACGTCGCCGTTGGGCTTGATGGCGTCGATGAAGATGTTGTTGGGGTGGTTGGGGTCGTTCTTGCAGATGCGGCGGCCCATGATGCGGTTCTTGGCCACTTCGCGGGGCAGGAGGATCTCGATGACGTAGTCGATCTTCATGCCTTCCTGCTGCAGGGCTTCCCAGAGCTTCTGGGCCTGCACGGTGTTGCGGGGGAAGCCGTCGAGGAGCCAGCCGCCCGCGCCCTTGGCCTTCAGGGTCTCCAGGACCATGGGGATGGTGATTTCGTCGGGCACCAGATCGCCGCGGTTGATGTACTCCTGGGCCTTCTTGCCGAGGTCGGTTCCGCCCTTGATGTGCTCGCGGAAGATGCCGCCCGACTCGATGTGGGCCAGGTTGTACTTCTTCTGAACCAGGGCACCCTGAGTGCCTTTGCCGCTGCCGTTGGGCCCGAAGATCAGGATATTCACGCGCCGCCTCCTTGTTTAAAAAATAACAATCGGTGCTTCCTACCTCTGGTCTCCGGAAGTGTCAACGTCGGTGCGCGTTTGAGCGGGGCAAAAGCGCACGCCCGAGCGTTCCACGCGAGCCTCCTTGCCCCCCGGGAACTGGATGCGCTTGCCCGTGGCCCGGGCCAGCCAGGCCTCGTCCAGCCTGCGCAGGGCCGCGCCCAGGGGTTGGCCCGGCCCCAGGGACTCCACGGCGCGCTTGTAGAGGCGCAGGCGCAGAGCCTGGGTGGCCCCCCCGAGCACGCGTGCGGGCAGGAAGCCGATGGCGTCCGGCGCGTCGGCGGGGCGCGGTCCGGCGAATCCCGTCTCGCCGGGAATCGCGTCCTCAAGGGGGCTCGCGTGCCTTGCGCCGCATGGACTCGCTCTCTCCGCCTGGGCGGGGGAGGGCGCGGCGGCATGGCTGGAGGCAGCCGGGGCACTGGGGCGAGCGGCTTCCGCCAGGGCCATGGCGGTCAGGCGGCCCCAGTGGGCCTCGTCCTGGCGGGCCTGCCGCCAGAGTTCGGCCGCGCGGCCGAGGTAGTCCGGATTTTCACGAGCGAGCAGGGGGAGCACCTCGTGGCGGATGCGGTTGCGTGTGAAGGCGGGGTCGGCGTTGGAGGGGTCTTCCCGCCAGGGAGAGCCGGTTTCCTCCAGGAAGCGCCGCAGGTGCGCCTTGGGGGTGAGCAGCAGCGGGCGCAGCACGCGCCGAGCCGGGTCCCAGGCGGGCATGCCGCCCAGGGCGGGCCAGCCCGCGCCCCGGGTCAGGCGCAGGAGTTGGTCTTCCGCCAGGTCGTCCAGGTGATGGGCCAGGGCCACGACGCAGGCGCCCGTGCGCGCGAGGGATTCCTCGAAGAAGTCGTAGCGGGCCGTGCGTCCGGCGTCTTCCAGGCCCAGGCCCTGGCTGACGGCCAGATCGCGCACGTTCCGGGACGCGGCGCGGTAGTCCATGCCGAGTTCCCGGGCAAGGGCGCGGCAGAAGGCGTCGTCGTCGGGGGATTCGGGCCGCAGGCTGTGGTTCAGGTGGACGGCGACGGGGACCACGCCCAGGCGGGGGGCCAGGGCGGCCAGGATGCGCGCCAGGGCCGTGGAATCGGCCCCTGCCGACACGGCCACCAGCAGATGTCCCCGGTCCAGGGCCGCGGGGGCTTGTTCCGAGAGGAAGCGTTCCACGCCCAGGCAGAGTCGGGCGCACCAGGGCGGCAGCGCCTGGAGGCCCGTGGGCGCGGTCATGGGCTCAGAGCACCCCTTTTTCGGCGAAAAAGCGGGCGTAGCGCTGGTCCATGCCCATGACGTGGTCCACGATCCAGGCCATCAGGTAATCCAGCAATTCATCGGAAACCTGTGCCTGCCCCGCCAAATGATCCAGCTCGAAGCGCAGGAGATTTTCCACGAACGCCTCGTGGGCGTCGGCGTGGGCGGCCAGGCCGGGGAAGTCGTAGCGGGCCATCCAGCGCTCTTCGGCGGTGAAGTGCTCGCGAACGTAGGTGTTGAGTTCGCGCAGGACGCCGGACAGGGCGTCGCGTTCACCGGCTTCCAGGGCATTCTGGAGACCTGCCACCAGCCCGATGAGGTGGCGGTGCTGCAGGTCGATCTCCTGGATGTGCACCGAGAGGCTTTCGTTCCAGACGATGGGGCGCATGGGGGCTCCTAGACGGCGATGTCCAGTTCGCGGATCAGGCCGTCGACGAGGTCGATCATGTGTTCGCGCAGTTCCCTGCAGGCGTAGGCCACGCAGGAGCAGCGCAGGATCTGGCGCGATCGCACCAGCATTTCCAGGCGCACCCAGCCGTCGCCGGTTTCCAGGGGCAGGAAGAACGGACCGCAGGACGGGGCGTGCTCACGCTGTTCCGGGCCGAGCCGGTCATCCGGAACGGGAATATAATACATGCCTTTAATGGATCCCGTCCAGCCCTTGCGGGCCAGAGCCTCCTCGATTTTCTCCACGTCCTCGGGAGAAAGTTCGTCCACGGTATAGGCGCGCATGCCGTTAGTTCTCCTCGCCTTGTTTTCGGTCCAGGTGGGCGTCCGGGGGGACGGCCTCCCCATCCAGGTTGAACATGCGCCGGGTGATGTCCAGGAAGCGTTCCCCGCCTCCATCCTCCTGGGATCGGCGCTTCAGGAAGACCAGGGGGTCATGGTAGAGCTTGCGGGCCAGGGTCAGCGCCAGGGTTTCCACGGCCGCGCGGGTCTCCTCGGGGCAGTCGGGGCCGAGCCGCCGGAGGGTCTTGGCCAGCTCCTTGCGGGCGAGGTCCTCGCCGCGCCCGAGCAGGTCCACGATGGTGGGCTGGAGGTCCAGCGAATCGAGCCATGTGCCGAACTTGGCCGTTTCCACGGCGATGATCTCGCGGGCCTTTTCGGCCTCGGCCTGGCGCTGGGCCTTGTTCTCCTCCACCACTTCCTTGAGATCGTCGATGTCGTAGAGGTAGACGTTGTCCAGGCTGTTGACGTCGGGGTCGATGTCGCGTGGCACGGCGATGTCGATGAAGAACATGGGCCGCTGCCTGCGCTTCTTGAGCACGTCCTTGATGTCGCGCGCCCGGATGATGGGCTCGGCCGACCCCGTGGAGGTGATTACGATGTCCACCTCGGGCAGGCGGCCGATCAGTTCCGAGAAGACGTGGGCCTTGCCCTTGAAGCGCTGGGCCAGCTCTTCGGCGCGCGCGAAGGTGCGGTTGACCACGCGCAGCTCGCGCACCCCGGCCCCGGCCAGGTGGGTGGCGGCGAGTTCCGCCATCTCGCCCGCGCCCACGAGCATGGCCTTCTTGTCGGCCATGTCGCCGAAGATGCGCTTGGCCAGCTCCACGGCGGCGTAGCTGATGGACACGGCGCTGGCCCCGATGCCCGTCTCGGTGCGCACGCGCTTGGCCACGGAGAAGGCCTTGTGCAGCAGGCGGTTCACCACCACCTTGGCCTGGTTTTTCTCCACGCTGGCCTTGTAGGCCTGTTTGAGCTGCCCCAGAATCTGGGGCTCGCCCAGCACCATGGAGTCGAGCCCCGAGGCCACGCGGAAGAGGTGCTCCACGGCGTCCAGGCCCTTGTGGGCGTAGACGTGGGGGGCAAGGTCCGGCGATTCGCGCCCGCTGGACTCCGCCCAGCAGTCCAGCACCTTTTGCGCCGCGCCGGAACCGGGCTTCGCCACCACGAGGAGCTCCACGCGGTTGCAGGTGGAGAGCACCATGACCTCGTCCACGGCACGGCCCAGGGCGTGCACGCAGGCTTCGAAGGCTTCCTGGTCCTTGAGGGCGAAACACTCCCGCACGTCCACTCCGGCGGTGCGGTGGTTGAGTCCGAAGAGATGGATGTCGTGCTGCATCAGGCGAAACTGTGGTGCGTCTTGACGAAGAAGTTGATCCCCAGCATGGAGAGAAAGGTGAGTCCGCACACCCAGATGGCCAGCCAGGCCGTCTTGCGGCCCCGCCAGCCCAGGGCCTGGCGCTGGTGGAAGAGGTAGGCGAACAGAAGCCAGATGAACACCGCCGTGAGTTCCTTGGGGTCCCACGAGAAGAAGCGCTTCCAGGTGAGCCCGGCCCACAGGAAGCCCGAGAGCAGGCCCACGGTGTAGAGCGGGAAGCCCGCCACCACGGCCAGGCGGTTGGCGGCGTCGAGCCGGTCCAGGGAGGGCAGCGCGGCCCACACGCCCGTGAGCTTTTCCTTGGCCTTGATGCGCCGCTCCAGCTTGAGATAGGCCGCCCCGGCCGCCCCGGCCATGGCCATGAGCCCCATGGACCCGAAGAGCGTGCCGATGTGCAGGCCGAAGAAGAGCCCCGCCAGGGACGTGGGCAGCGGCAGGCGCGCCGTCGTGACCGCCTGGGAGCCCAGCAGCAGCACCAGGGCCAGCGGCGTGGCGATGAGCCCCAGGAAAGACATGCCCAGCCTGATCCACAGGATAAACAGCGTGAGCACCAGGCACCAGGAAAAGAGGCTCAGGTAGAACTCGCCGCTGGCCAGTGCCAGTGCCGGGTCTCGAGCCAGAAGGAGCGCCAGCCACAGGCCGTGCAGGGCGAAGCCCGCGCCGCTGGCCGCCCCGCCCACCAGGCGCTGGGCGCGCGCGCGGGAGAAGACGCCGCAGATGTGGCTTGCGCTGCCCGTCAGGTAGAGGGCCAGCACGGCGTAGAAGACAATGTCAGCAAAGTCCATCCAGGAGCTCCGGGATGCGGGGGGCAAGCTGCGTCGGAATGTGCCGTTCCAACAGGTCGGCGGCCGTGGCCTGGTCCCTGGCCTCCAGGGCCTCCAGAAGGCCGGAGTCCACCAGGCCCCGGAAGATGGCCCCGTTGCGCGGCGAGCCGAGCCCCAGTTCCAGCACCAGGGGGCGCAGCCTGCTCATGAGCAGGAGCGCCGCACCGTATTCCGTGCCCAGGAACTCGCCCAGGCCCTTGCGGATCTTGCGCGCCAGGGCCGGGGAGGCCCCCCCGGTGGAGATGGCCACCGTGAGGTCACCCTGGGTGAAGAGGGCCGGCACGATGAAGCTGCACTTCTCGGGCTGGTCCACGATGTTGCAGAGGATGCCCCTGGCCTCGCAGGCGCGGCTGATGCGCCAGTTGAGCTCCTCGTCGGACGTGGAGGCGATCACCAGGAAGCGGCCGTCCAGGTCCTCGTCCTTGAAGGAGCGTTGCTCGAAGGAGACGCCGGGCAGGGCGAGCACCTCGCCCATGGAGGCGTCGGGCTCGCGCGTGTCCAGCACGAGGATCTCGCTGGCCCCGCAGGAGGCCAACGCGCCGATTTTGCGCTGCCCCACCTCGCCGGCGCCGACCACGAGGCAGCGCTTGCGGGAGAGGTCCGCGAAGAGTGGATAATATCGCATGGCGGGGCACCATAACAAATCCCGCCCGGACCGCAAAGCCACTTTCTTTCCCCCCGGCCTTGGGATAACCCAAAGGACCATGAAACCGGCCCTGGTGATCCAACTGGCGCGCTTCGGCGACCTGCTCCAGACCAAGCGCCTCGTGCTGGGCCTGGAGGCCGCCGGGCGCGTGGTCCACCTGCTGGTGGACCGCTCCCTGGACGCCCTGGCACGGCTGGTCTACCCGCGGGCTGCGGTGCACGCCCTGGACGCCCACTCCCGCCCGGACCCGGCCGCCGCGGAGCGCGTCCTGGCGGAACTGGCGTGCGTGGACTTTTACCGCGTCCACAACCTCAACCACTCGGGCATGAGCCTGGCCGTATCGGCCCTTTTCGACCCCGGCGTCGTGCGCGGCCACAAGCTCCACCAGGGCCAGCCCCTGCGCGATCCCTGGGCCTCCATGGCCCTGCGCTGGACCCGAAACCGCCGCCACGGCGGGGTGAACCTGGAAGATTATTGGGCCGCCTTCGCCCTGCCCATGGCCGCTCCCGAGGCCGTGAACCCCGCGCCCGAGGGGCGGGGAGGGGGGCTGGGCGTGGTGCTGGCCGGGCGCGAATCTCGACGCTCCCTGCCGCCCGACGTCCTGGCCGGTGTAGTGCAGGCCGTGCTGCCCGCCGTGACCGGAGAGGACATCCTGCTGCTGGGCACCGCCGCCGAGCGTCCGGCGGCCAAGGCCCTGGCCTCCCTGCTGCCGCCGAAGCTGGCGGCGCGCGTCCAGGACCTCACGGGGCGCACCTCGCTCACGGAACTGGCTGGCCGCGTCGAGGGGCTGGACCGCGTGCTCACCCCGGACACCGGGGCCATGCACCTGGCCGCGCACCTGGGCGTGCCCGTGACGGCCTTCTTCCTCTCCTCGGCCTGGTGCCACGAGACGGGTCCCTACGGCCCCGGGCACACGGTCTGGCAGGCCGTGCAGCCCTGCTCGCCCTGCCGGGAGTCCGTCCCGTGCCCCAACGGCTGGGCCTGCCTGGAGGCCTTCCGCCGCCGGGAGTTCCTGCGCCTCGTCTCGGGCAGGCTCGCGGGCGATCCGCCGCCCGGGCTCGTGGGCTTGCGCACGGGCTTCGACGCCCTGGGCGCGCTCTGCGAGCCCTTCGCGGGCACGGACGGCATGGAGGACGGGCGCGCGCGGCTGCGCGGCTTCGTGGCCCGCCACCTGGGCCTTGCGGGAGGTCGGACGCTGCCTCCCGAGCCCGAACTGGCCGAGCGCCTGGAAGAGGAGCCTGACTGGCTGCTGGACAAACCTCAACCGTTACATGAGCTTTTATGAACCGACCCCTGCGCGTGCTCGTGGTCCTGCCGCTCTACGGCGGCTCCCTGCCGGTCGGGCGTTATTGTCGCGACGCCCTGGCCTCCCTGGGCCACAGCGTGGAGATGTTCGACGCGCCGGCGTTCCACGGGGCCTTCTCGGCCCTCAAGACCCTGCGGGTCACCACCGAGCGCCTGGACTACCTGGAGCACGCCTTCCTCCAGGTGGTGGGCCAGGCCATCCTGGCCAAGGCCGAGACCTTCCAGCCCGACCTGGTGCTTGCCATGGCCCAGGCCCCTCTCTCTCGCCAGGTGCTCAAGCGTCTGAAGCAGGCGGGCACGCCCACGGTGATGTGGTTCGTGGAGGACCACCGGCTCTTCACCTACTGGGAGTCCTACGCGCGCCACTACGATGCCTTCGCCGTGATCCAGAAGGGCGATTTTCCCGAGAAGCTGGCCCAGGCCGGGCAGCCCAACAGCCTCTATTTGCCCCTGGCCGCCGACCCGGCCTTCCACAAGCCCCTGGAACCCACCCCGGTGGAGCGGCGCATCTACGGGGCCGAGGTCTCCTTCCTGGGCGCGGGCTACCCCAACCGCCGCCTGGCCTTCCGGGAGCTGATGGGCCATGGCCTGAAGATCTGGGGCTCGGACTGGGACGGCGACGAGGTCCTGGCCCCCCTGGTGCAGCGCGGGGGCGAGCGGGTGAGCCCCGAGGACGCCGTGAAGGTGTTCAACGCCACGGCCGTGAACCTGAACCTGCACTCCAGCGTGAGCGCCAAGGAACTGGTCTCGGGCGGCGATTTCGTGAACCCGCGCACCTTCGAGCTGGCCATGTGCGGGGCCTTTCAGCTGGTGGACCGCCGCGAGCTGCTGCCGGAGCTCTTCGGCCCGGACGAACTGGCCACCTTCGGGAGCATGGAGGAGCTGAAGGAGCGCCTGGAGCACTTCCTGCGCGCCCCGGAGGAGCGCAGGGCCTGGGCGGAGCGCGCTCGCGCCAGGGCGCTCAGGGATCACACCTATCAGGCGCGCATGCGAACGCTCCTGGCCTTCCTGGAGGAGCGCCTTGAGGGCTGGCCCGCCCCGCGAAACGAGGAATCGGCCCTGGACGCCCTGCCGGAGGCCTACGCCGGAAGGGCCCGGGAGCTGCTGGCCAGCCTGGGGCTCTCCGAGGACGTGCCCTTCAAGGATCTGGTCTGGGCGCTTCGCGCCAGGGCCGGGAAGCTGGACGCCGTGGAGACGGCCATTCTCTTTTTGGACGAATGGCGCAAGCAGTACGGGGGCAAGAAGGAATAGCTGTCAATAGTCAATCATCTCTAACGTTGGGCGTGAATATGATGAATCAAAGTACAAAAGGCATACATACCTGTCCAATTTGTCGTTATGATGGGAATGATATATATAGCGACACTGGGGAAAGTGGGGACAGCGTAGCGTTCGATTGTCCGAGATGTGGTAAATATAATATCACAGGTACGGCAAACACCATGGTTCAATATGAAAAATGGCAAAAGTCCCTTCCATTTTTGTCGTCGTGGACAAGAGAACGCAATGAATATTATGGAGAGGTGCCAACTGTCGATTCGTATCGCATAAAGTTGGAAAGCAATTTGCATCGACAGATTTCCGAGGAAGATAGTATTGTCAGGGTTCTAAAATATATTAATCATAAAACAAAGTCTCCTGGAAAAACTGTTCTCATTGTTGATCATTACGATTTTCCAATTGTCAATGGTGGTGACGAGGATGCATTTCGTTACTACATGAAATACTTGGTTAGAGTTGGTTATGTCACGTATTGCGATGATGGAGAGTTGGGTGATGCTTGGGCATATTGTGTACGGTTAGAGATCGATGGTCGTGATAAATTACGAGAGTTTAAGTCATCTGCAGTTGTTAAGTGTGCCCGGACGCCGTGGGATTCCGTTAATCAAGCATTGGATGCTGCTCATACAAATCTACATCTCGGTGAAAGCACATCATATTTTCAAAATTGTGCTCATTCGTGCAGAGAGTCCTTGGTAAAACTGGCAGGCGAAATTTATGATGAATCTAAACATGGTGCTTTTCAGCCTGATAAGTCTTCATATTCAAATGCGCTGACAAAGATTGAGCTTGTTGTTGGTGAATTGTTGGTGGGCGGCAAGAAAAAGGAAGAGCGCTCTATGGCTAAAGCTGCAATCAGTCTTGCGAACAAGTTTGCGCATGCAGAAGTAGTTGGCAGGACGCAAGCTCTAAATTGTTATTCATCGGTGAAGGCTGTTGTGGAAATAGTTAATAATTCATTTGGTCGAAAGCCATAAGAGAAATCGTTTGTGTCCCAGAAACAAGGGTTTAAATCACTTGATACAAAGGACATCGAGAAAGCGCTCATTAGGGCCGGGCAGCGTGCCAGAGAGGACGCCGCGCGCTGGGGTACGGCCATCGTGGTCATTGAGGACGGCAGGATCGTGATAACATATCCAGGCCAACCCGAAAGACTCCCTGAACCGTTGGCGAACCTGGAAGACGAGCGCGATAACGGCCTTCATTCCCACAAATAAAACGGGGGCCGCAGCCCCCGCAAAGAAAAATCTTGCCCGTTCGCCCGGCTCGACGGGCCGTCTCTTCCCCTACATCCCCAGCGAGGCCAGCAGGTCGTCCACGGAGGCCTGGTTGGACTCCAGCTGCGGCCCTTTGAGCTCGTTCACCTGGCGGGTGGCCTGGGCGTCGATCTCCTCGATGGTCTTCTCGGGCTCCTGCTCGTGGGCGCGCACCTTGAGGCCCGTGGAGAGGTAGAGGTCCAGCACGATGGACTCCACGTTCTTGATGGCCCCGATGATGCGCTTGATGCGCTGGCCGGTGAGGTCCTGGAAGGAGAGGGCGGTCATGATGCTCATGAGGTCGGCGTTGAGCTCGTCGCTCATGTCGCGCAGCTCTTTGAGATGCTCCTTAGTGACGCCGCCGGACTTGAGCGAGTGCAGGATCTGGTTGGACTTGGCCTGGGTCTCCATGTGCTTCTCGACGATGTCCATGATGTCGCCGGTGGCCTTCTCGGTGGTGGCCAGGATGTCGTCGAGCTGTTGCGCGGCCTCGCTGAAGAGCTGGTCCGCGCGCTTCTTCTCCTTGGCGATCTCCGGGCCGCCGTTCTCCTGGCGGGCGCTGGCCAGCTCCTTGTAGATGGACTGGAGGCCGCCGCGCATGTCCTCGCTGAGGCGCTTGTAGAATTCGCTCTGGAGGAGCGACCGGGTCAGCGAGCGCGAGAGTTCCTTTTCCACGGCCTGGGTGATGGCGGATTTGAGGTTCTCCACCATCTCGTCCATGTAGCGGTCCATCACCTCTTCGATCATGGTCTCGTGCTTGGCTGTCACCGGCTTACTCCCACTTTTTCAGGCGCAGTTCGTCCCGCTGGGTCTGGAAGACGAACTGTACGATGGTTTCCAGGTCCCTGTCACGGATTTTGGTGAAATCGAGCGCCCAGATCGTGCGGCCGTCCACCTCCTCCTCGCGCACCACCTGGGCTATGGCCCCGGCCATGCGCACGGGCAGCTGGGTGAGGGTGAGCACCACTTCCACGTGCTGGCCCGTCTTGAGGTGCAGGGGCTCCGCGGAGGCAACCTTGACCCCTGCGCCGGAGATCTCCACGGCGTCCACGGGGCAGGGGAAGTCCGCCTGGAGGCTGTCCTGGGCGTGGATGCCGATGATCAGGTCCAGCTTGCGGTCCATGGCCATCAGGGTGTTCACCAGCGCCTCGCTCAGGCCGGAGCTCTTGAGCTCGTGGGCCGAGACGCTTAAGTTGGCGATGGGAGCCTCACGGAACAGGGGCAGCTCGGTCCCCGTTGAAAGCAGGCGCAACCTGCCGCGCAGGTTGGTGGGGATGCGCAGGTACGTGCGTTGTTCCTCGGCCATGGACGCTCCGTGGGGTTAGAGGACGCCGTTCTCCAACTGGGTCTCCATGGCCTTGACGGGGCAGACCTTCACGCACAGCCCGCAAGCCACGCACTTTTCGGAATCCAGGCGCACGCGCCAGGTTGTCCGGTCGATCTCCAGGGCCTTGGGGCGGCACAGGGCGGTGCACACGCCGCAGTGAACGCAGAGGTCTTCGTCCTTGCGCACCTTCTGGGCCACGGGGGTCACCTTGACGCCGTGCTCTTCAAGATATTCGATGCCGTCGCGCACGGCCTGCTCCAGGCCGTGGATCTCCAGGACCATTTCGCCCACCTCGCGCGGGTTGATCTGGGCCTTGAGGATGTTGAAGCACAGGTCGAAGAGCTTGATGATGTTGCAGACGATGGGCTGCCCCGAGGTGTCCGGGGGGAAGCTCAGGTGGAAGATGCGGCGGGTGTCGCTCATGCTGCGGAACCTTTAGAGAAGGGTTTTGGCGCGGCGCGCCTCGGCGGAATCCGGGAACTTCTTGATGAGATCCTGGAACATGAGCCGGGCGGCGTCCTTCTTGTTGAGCTTCTGGAACGCCATGCCCATCTTGAGCATGGCCGAGGGGGTCTTGTTGCTCTTGGGGAACTTCTCGACCACCTCGTTGTAGTTGAGCACGGCCTGGGTCCAGTCGTTCTTCTGGAAGTAGGCCTCGCCCAGCCAGAAGTAGGCGTTGGGGGCCAGGGCGTGTTTGGAATAGGTCTTGGCCACGTCGTGCCAGAGGCCGATGGCCCGGTCGTAGTCCTTGGCCTGGAAGGACTGCATGCCCTTGGTGTAGAGGGCCTCGGCGGGGTCGGCGCCGGAAGCGGGGGCCACGTCGGTCCGGGCGGGGGGCTGGGCCTGGGCCTGGGGGCCGGGCTGCTGCACGGCGGGGGGCTGTCCCGGGGCCTGTCCCTGGCCGGGCTGCTGTCCGGCGGCGGGCTGCTGCCCGTCCACTTCCACGCCCAGCTGGGAGCCCATCATCTTGAGGTTGCCCTCCACCTTGGCGATGCGCTTGGAGAGCTCGGGGAGGGTTGCTCCGCCGCCGCCGCTGCCGTCGCCGTCGGTGAGGGTGCGGATTTGGAGGTTCAGGTCCTCAACCTCGGCGTTGAGGCGCTGCACCTGGGATTTGAGTCCCTCGAACTCTGCCACGAAGTTGGCCTGGGCCTGGGCGGCCGGGTCGATGGGCTTGCCCTTGACGGGGCCGGGCGCGGCGTCGGTGCCGGCGCAGCCGGAGAGCAGCGCCAGTGCGGCCAGGGCCGCGAGGCGTTTGCGCATGGTCATGACGGTTTCGTACCTCTCTTGCGGCCGGCCACGATGTAGGCGATGCCGCCCAGGACCGGCACGAAGACGGCCAGGCAGAGCCAGACCATCTTTTCCTGGACGGTGGGGAAGTTGCGGTAGAACGCGTGCGAGATGGCCCAGAAGTTGATGAAAACGGGCAATGCAAGCACGAGAAAGAACCAGAGGGGATACCCCGCGATGGTGGCGGTCAAGTCCATAAGTGGCTCCTAGCTATCTCCGGGCGCGGCGTTTGGCAAGGCTGCGGGGCCTCACCGGGGTTTCTTCCCGCGCAGGTAGCAGGAGAAGATGAGCGCCAGCGACCCCAGGGTGATGGCGATGTCCGCCACGTTGAAGGCGGGCCAGTGGTAGCCGCCCAGGTGGAAGTCGAGGAAGTCCACCACCTCTCCCAGGCGCACGCGGTCGGCCAGGTTGCCCAGCGCGCCTCCCAGGATGAGACCCAGGGAAACCACGAAGAGTCGCGGCTCGTTGTCGGCCTTGGAGAGCAGGTTGAGCACGATCACCACGGCCAGCGCCACCACGGCGATGAAGAAATAGGTCTGCCAGGAGGTGTCGGGGTCGTTGAGGAAGCCGAAGGCCGCTCCCTTGTTGAGGATGTGCACCAGATTGAAAAAGCCGGGCAGCACCTCGCGCGTGGCGAAGAGGGGCAGGGCCTTCTGAACCTGGAACTTGGTGAGCTGGTCGAGCAGGGTCACCACGGCGGCCAGGCTTCCGGCCAGGACGTATTGGGGCTTCACGACGGGTTTCCTCCGGTTGGTCCGGCAATTCCTTTAAGCAAGCTGGCCCGGAAGTCAATCGACCCGGAGGCCTCAATTGTCTTGCAGGCGATGGGGAAGTTGCGTAAACCCTCGCGCGGGGCGAACCCCGCTTTTTGACAATTTCGCGCCAGGCGCGACGCTCCTCCCTTCCAAACCCCAACCCCGCCCGAAACATGCCCAAACGAACGGATTTAAAGAAAATTCTGATCATTGGCTCCGGTCCCATCGTCATCGGCCAGGCCTGCGAGTTCGACTATTCCGGCTCCCAGGCGGCCAAATCCCTCAAAGAAGAGGGATATGAGGTGGTGCTGGTCAATTCCAACCCGGCAACCATCATGACAGACCCGGGCCTGGCCGACCGCACCTATGTGGAGCCCATCGACCCGGACGTCGTGGCCAAGATCATCGAGCGCGAGCGACCCGACGCCCTGCTGCCCACACTGGGCGGACAGACCGGGCTCAACACCGCCGTGGCCCTGGCCGAAGCCGGGGTGCTGGACCGCTTCGGCGTGGAGCTCATCGGCGCCAACCTCGCCGTGATCAAGAAGGCCGAAAGCCGCGAGGAGTTCCGCGCGGCCATGGACAAGATCGGGCTCAAGACCCCGCGCTCCGGCATCTGCCGTTCCATCGAGGACGTGCGCGCCTGGGGCAAGAAGATCCCCTTCCCGATCATCATCCGCCCGGCCTTCACCCTGGGCGGCTCCGGCGGCGGCGTGGCCTACAACATGGAAGACCTGGAGAAGACCGCCGCGCGCGGCCTGGCGCTTTCCATGAAATCTGAAGTGATGCTTGAACAATCCGTGCTGGGCTGGAAGGAGTTCGAGCTGGAGGTGATGCGCGACAAGGCCGACAACTGCGTCATCATCTGCTCCATCGAGAACATCGACCCCATGGGCGTGCACACCGGCGACTCCATCACCGTGGCGCCCGCCCAGACCCTCACAGACGACGAATACCAGAAGATGCGCGACGCCGCCCTGGCCATCATGCGCGAAATCGGCGTGGAGACCGGCGGCTCCAACGTGCAGTTCGCCGTGAACCCCGAAGACGGCGAGCTGGTGATCATCGAGATGAATCCCCGCGTCTCGCGCTCCTCGGCCCTGGCCTCCAAGGCCACCGGCTTCCCCATCGCCAAGATCGCCGCCAAGCTCGCCGTGGGCTACACCCTCGACGAGATCCCCAACGACATCACCCGCGAGACCATGGCCTCCTTCGAGCCCACCATCGACTACGCGGTGGTGAAAATCCCGCGCTTCACCTTCGAGAAGTTCCCCGGCGCCGAAGACTACCTCACCACCGCCATGAAGAGCGTGGGCGAGGCCATGAGCATCGGGCGCACCTTCAAGGAAGCGCTCCAGAAGGGGCTGCGCTCCCTGGAAACCGGCATGCCCGGCCTCTCCAAGGAGTTCGACCGCTGCCACTGGGACAAGGACGCCATCCTGGCCAGCCTGCGCAAGCCCAACTCCCGCAGGCTCTACGACGTGCGCTCCGCCATGCTCTGCGGCATGTCCGACGAGGACGTCTTCGAGGCCACCAAGATCGACCCCTGGTTCATCCGCCAGATCCGCGAGATCGTGGACATGGAGGCCGAACTGCGCGCCTTCGCCCTGGAAAACTCCATCTCCGCCGCCAATCCCGGCCTCGCCCCCGTGATGCGCAAGGCCAAGGAATACGGCTTCTCCGACCGTCAGCTCGCCTCGCTCTGGAAGAAGTCCGCCCTGGACATCCGCACCATCCGCAAGCAGCTGGGCGTGGCCCCCACCTACTATCTGGTGGACACCTGCGCCGGAGAATTCGAGGCCTACACGCCTTATTTCTACTCCACCTACGAGACCGGCAACGAGATCACCCCCTCGGACCGGCGCAAGGTGATCATCCTGGGCGGCGGACCCAACCGCATCGGCCAGGGCATCGAGTTCGACTACTGCTGCGTGCACGCCTCCTACGCGCTGCGCGAGATGGGCATCGAGTCCATCATGGTCAACTCCAACCCCGAGACCGTCTCCACCGACTACGACACGTCCGACAAGCTGTATTTCGAACCGTTGACGTTCGAGGACGTGATGAACATCATCGAGCGCGAGAAGCCCGAAGGCGTCATCGTCCAGTTCGGCGGGCAGACGCCGCTCAACCTGGCCGTGAAGCTCATGCGCGCGGGCGTGCCCATCCTTGGCACATCGCCCGACTCCATCGACCGCGCAGAGGACCGCGAGCGCTTCCAGGCCCTGCTCAGGAAGCTCGACCTGCGCCAGCCCCCCAACGGCACGGCCATGAGCGTGGACGAGGCCAGGAAGATCGCCTCCCAGATCACCTACCCCGTGGTGGTGCGCCCCTCCTACGTGCTGGGCGGGAGGGCCATGGAAGTGGTCTACGACGAGGAAGGCCTGGTCTCCTACTTCGAGAAGGCCGCGGTGGTCTCGCCCGAGCACCCCATACTCATCGACAAGTTCCTGGAGAACGCCACCGAAGTGGACGTGGACGCCCTCTGCGACGGCACGGACACCTACGTGGCCGGCATCATGGAACACATCGAGGAAGCGGGCATCCACTCCGGCGACTCTGCCTGCGTGCTGCCCCCCCACACCCTCGATCCCGCCATCGTGGACGAGATCGAGCGCCAGACCAAGGCCCTGGCCCTGGAGCTGGGCGTGGTGGGCCTCATGAACATCCAGTTCGCCCTCAAAGACGGCGACATCTACATCCTGGAAGTGAACCCCCGCGCCTCGCGCACCTCGCCCTTCGTCTCCAAAGCCACGGGCGTGCCCCTGGCCAAGCTGGCCACCAAGGCCATGATGGGCGTCTCCCTCAAGGAGCTCGACCCCTGGAGCCAGCGCCGGGGCGGCTACGTGTCCGTGAAGGAGTCGGTGTTCCCCTTCAACCGCTTCCCCGGCGTGGACGTGCTGCTGGGGCCCGAGATGCGCTCCACCGGCGAGGTGATGGGCGTGGACGAGAACTTCGGCCTGGCCTTCATGAAGAGCCAACTGGCCGCCGGACAGCGCCTGCCCATGGAAGGGACCGTGTTCCTCTCGGTGAACGACGCCGACAAGCCTGCCGTGCTCCCCGTGGCGCGCATGTTCGAGGAACTGGGCTTCCGCATCGTAGCCACCGGCGGCACCGCCAAACACCTGCGCGCCAACGGCGTGAAGGCCGAAACGGTGCTTAAGGTCTACGAGGGGCGGCCCAACGCCGTGGACATGGTGATCAACGGCGACATCCAGCTGATGATCAACACCGTGGGCGGCAAGAAGACCGTGGGCGACTCCTCCCAGTTGCGCCAGACCACGCTGCTCTACGGCGTGCCCTACACCACCACGGTGGCCGGGGCAAAAGCCATGGCCCAGGCCATCAAAGAGCACAAGGGCGCTGGCCTGGACGTGAAGAGCCTCCAGGAATACTACGCCTGAGCGAGGCCCCAAGGCCCCGCTCCGGAGACCGGTGAGATGGAAAAGAAAGAATTCTGCGGTTTGTTCGGCATTTACGGCCATCCCGAGGCCGCGCGCATGACCTACTTCGGCCTCTACGCCCTCCAGCACAGGGGGCAGGAGTCCGCGGGCATCGTCACCTGGGACGGCCTGAAGATCCGCGAGCAGCGGGGCATGGGCCTGGTGGCCGACGTGTTCAACGAACGCCACCTGGGCAAGGAGCTCAAGGGCTCCATCGCCGTGGGGCACATCCGCTACTCCACCACCGGCGCCTCGCTCCTGCGCAACGCCCAGCCCTTCCTGGTGCGCTTCGGGGACTGGCGTCTGGCCATCGCCCACAACGGCAACCTCGTGAACACCATGGAGTTGCGCGCGGAACTGGAAGCCTCCGGATCCATCTTCCAGACCACCATCGACTCCGAGGTCTTCGTCCACCTCATCGCCAAGCACCTCAACGGCGGCACTATCGAGGAGGCCGTGATCAAGGCCTGTGAGCGCGTCAAGGGCTCCTATTCATTGATCATCCTGGCCAACGACAAGATGATCGCCCTGCGCGACCCCCACGGCATCCGCCCCCTCACCCTGGGTCGCCTGGACGACACCTACGTCATCTCCTCCGAGACCTGCGCCTTCGACCTCATCGAGGCCGAATACCTGCGCCCCATCGAGCCCGGCGAAATGCTCGTCATTCAGGACAAGTGCCTGCGCTCCTACCGCCTCTGCGAGCCCAAGCCCGTGCGGCGCTGCATCTTCGAGCTGGTCTACTTCGCCCGGCCCGATTCCGTGGTCTTCGGCGAGGTGGTCTACTCCCGGCGCAAGCTCATGGGCCAGATCCTCGCCCAGGAAGCCCCCGTGGACGCCGACTACGTGATGCCCTTCCCGGACTCCGGCGTCTACGCGGCCGTGGGCTATTCCCAACAGTCCGGGCTACCCTTCGAGGTGGCCATGGTGCGCAACCACTATGTGGGGCGCACCTTCATCCAGCCCTCCCAGAACATGCGCGACTTCTCCGTGCGCGTGAAGCTCAACCCCGTGCGCTCGCTCATCAAGAACAAGCGCATCATCATCGTCGAGGATTCCATCGTGCGCGGCACCACCATCCGCACCCGGGTGAAGAAGCTGCGCGAACTGGGCGCACGCGAGATCCACATGCGCGTGAGCTGCCCCCCCATCCGCTTCCCATGCTTCTACGGCATCGACTTCTCCTCCAAGGGAGAACTCATCGCCGCCAACAACTCGACACAGGACATCGCCCGCTACATAGGCCTCGATTCCTTGCACTATTTGACCATCGAAGGCCTGCTCCAGGCCGTAGGCGCTGACGCGGCCGATCCGCAGTACTGCCTGGCCTGTTTCAACGGGGAGTACGTGATCCCCCCCTGTTCCGAGGGCGGCAAGCACTGCTTGGACGAATCCAACGCCCTCAGCTGGTAGGACCCAAATGTTCGGAGCACTTAAGGATATGGCCGTGTCCAGCGCGGTGACCAGCAACCTGGCCCCGCTCGTGGAAGTCTACTGCACCGGTTTCAAGGCCACAGTGGACACCAAGAACAAGGTGATGGTCTTCGAAGGGCTGCCCAAGGGCGAATCCGCCCCCGTCCGCGCGGAACTTCACGGCTACCGCCTGCACCAGGAAGGGGGCAGGGTGTTCATCGGCTACGCCAGCCTCCGGGCCAACCGCGACTGGCTGCGCGCCCTCGTGGAAGCCCTCCTACCCCAGAAACGCGTCCTGCTGCCGGAAGACACCCCCTACGATTTGTTGAAGCAACACTTGTAAGATCGCCTCTCCCCAAGCCTCCGGCGGGCAAAGAGGGCTCCGCCCTCTGCACTCCCACTCCGCTTCGCGGACCTCACCAGCGACGACAGTCTTGTAGGCAAGCCCTTTGGCCGCCGGAGGCTATTCCTCCGGGCGCACCACCCACCCCGCCACAACCGCCCGGGCCGGGCCGCGTCATTTCCCTTTGCCGGGTTTGCCGTGCTTGTGCGCTGCCAGCGTTGCTTCCAGGTCGGCCACGCGCCGCTGGAGCGTCTCGACGTCTTCCACGCGGGCAAGCCCAAGGCGTTCCAGCAGGGCGTCCAGTTCGGCTTCGCCAGCGTCTGCGGCTTCCTTGGCCCCTGCTTGCGCGCCCTGGGCCACGCGGGTGAGTACGCCGCGCAGGTGCTCGCGGAGTTCTTCCAGGGGGAGGCCGTCGGAGGCGACGGGCGGGGTGAGGGCTTCCATGATCTCGTCCTTGAGGAGCAGCCCGGCGCCGAGTCCGGTGTAGAAGCCTTTCTTCAGAAGGTCTTTCATGGTGGTCTCCGTTCCCGCTAGGTGTCGCGGAACATCTTGAAGGTGATGAACACGCCCAGCAGCCCGGACAGGGCGAAACCGGCCAGGCCGAAGGCGGGCATGCCCCACACCTGCGGGCCGAGGCCCGAATCGAACACCAGGGCCGAGCTGACGGCCAGGGCCGCAGTGACCAGCGCCCCGCCCAGGCGGTTGCCGATCTGCCGGAAGGTGGCGGGCATCCTGCCGAAATCGTGCTGCTTGAGTTCCACGCTCAGCTGTCCGGCCCCGAGTTTGCGCAGCACGGCGTCTGCCCGGCGCGGGAAGGCGGCCAGAATGCGTCCGGCTTCCTCCAGTTCGGTCCAGAGGGAGCGGTCCGAGAGGCCTGGGATCAGTCGGCGCAGGGTCTGGGCCTTGGCGAGGCCGGAGAGGTTGGCGGCGGGGTCCAGCTGCGGCCAGAGGCACTTGAGGGCGGCCTCGGTGGCCAGCATGGCCCGTGCCACCAGCACGAAGTCCGGCCGGGGGGAGAGGCCGTGCTCGCGGCAGACGTTGGTGACCTCCAGCATGTGGCTGCCCAAAAGACCGCCGCCGCAGGGGGTGCGGAACTTCTGCATCACGAACATCAGGTCGGATTCCAGGCTCAACACGTCCAGGTCGGGTGGAGCGGCGTAGGACATCTCTTCGACCACGCGGGCCAGCCGGGCGGGGTCGTTTCCGGCAAGGGCGATCACGCAGTCGCCCAGGGCGGAGCGCAGGGCGGGGGCCAGTCGTCCGCACATGCCGAAATCCAGGTAGCACAGGCGCGCTCGCCCCACCACGCGCAGGTTGCCCAGGTGCGGGTCGCCGTGGAAGAAGCCCTCCAGCATGATCTGGCGCACGGCCGCCTCCAGGCCCAGTTCCGCCAGTTCGCGCCGTTCCTCGGGCGTGCCCAGGAAGACGTCGAGCCGTTCGCCCTCCACGAAGTCCATCACCAGAACGTCGGGGCGCACCATGTCGGTGTGCGGCCTCGGGGCGAAGACGCGGGGATTGTCGCGGAAGAGCTCGTTGAAGGCCAACATGTTCACGGCTTCATTGGTGAAATCCAGCTCGCGGCGCACGTTCTTGCGCAGTTCGCGCACCACTTCGACCGGGCGGAACGGGCGTACGGCCGGGGCGCGCTCCTCCAGGAGTTCGGCCAGGAACTCCAGGATGTCCAGGTCCGCCCTGAGGGTGTCGGCCACGCCGGGCAGGCGCACCTTCACGGCCACCAGGGCCCCGTCGTCGGCGCGGCGGGCGCGGTGCACCTGGGAGACCGAGGCCGTGGCCACGGGCAGGTGTTCGAAATCGCGGAACAGATTTGCCAGGGGGCGGCCGAAGGCCTCTTCCACGGCGGCCCGGATCATCGGGAACGAGGCGGGGGGCAGGTTTTCCTGGAGGGTCTTGAGCTCGTCGCACAGCTCCGTGGGGATCATGTCCGGGCGCATGGAGAGAATCTGGCCGATCTTCACCGCCGTGGGCCCCAGTTCTTCGGTGATGAGCTTGAGGCGCTTCCACACGGGCAACGGCACGGTGCGGGGGCGGCGCTTGCGCCAGAAGGGCGCGCGCCGAAGGCCCAGGCGGTCGAGCAATTCCTCGAAGCCGTGACGCGCCAGCACCGAGACGATGATGCGCAGGCGGTTGGCCGAGGCCAGGGGCGTGTAACGAATGAGGGTCGAGACGTTCATTTCACCCGGCTGATAGCCCGGAACACCGCGAGAAACAAGGCCGCCGGATCAGGCTCCGGCGGCGCGCCGATCCCGCAGGACCTCTTCCGCCAGGCCGAGCACCATGCGGAAGGGCACGCGTTCGAAAAGGCCGAAAGCCTGATGCTCCTTGAGCCGGACCGTGGCCGGGCTCGCCAGGCCGCAGAGGAAGCGCGCCAGACGCCGGGGCGTGTCCAGGCGGTCCAGCCGCTCCTCCAGCAACTCCTCCAGCTTGGCCAGGGAGCGCTTGCGCGGCGCGCGCGGCACGAAGGCGGGCGGCCGGCACGGAGGCTCGCCCAGGCACGGCCCGCAGTGGCCGCAGGGGCCGCGTTCCTCACCGAAATAGCCCAGCAGCGCCCGCGTGAGGCAATTGGGCTCCCCGGCCAGGTCCATCATCTGGCGCACGCGGGTCAGTTCGCGGTTCTCGCGCTCCCCGAAGCGGCGCATCAGGTCGCGCACCAGCTCCTCCCGGGACTCGGGACGCCGGACCACCCGGTAGCGCTGACGCGTGCCGCTGGCCTTGAGGTCGATGTCGCCACGATTGTGCAGGTATTCCAGGGCCGCCACGATGCGCTCCCGGGGCTCTCCCGTCCGGGTCGCCGCGTCCTCCACGTCCAGGGCGAAACTGCCGCCGCGCTTCTTTCGGCAGCACGAGAGCACCGAGCGCAGGAACGCCTGGCGCGGCGCGTCGAAAGGGGCCAGCATCTCCGAGGACGGCTTGTTGGGCGTGAGCGAGTAGTCCGTGAAGATGTGGCCCAGGGCGCGCACGAAGCCGTCCAACTCCAGGTAGGTGAGCAGCGTGCGCACCACCAGTTCCCGGATGTCGTGCCGATTGGCCAGGCCAGCGGGCGACAGCAGCAGCTCGTCCTCGCCCCCGAACAGCTCGCCCAGAAGCGTCGCCGCCGATTCCTCGTCGGGCGTGTCGCCCAGGGCGAAATTTTCCAGCACCAGGGTGTCTCGCGGGCACACCAGCAGCTCGCAGACTGATGGCAGCCCGTCGCGCCCGGCCCTGCCAACCTCCTGAGCGTAGCTCTCCACGCCTTTGGGCAGGTTGTAGTGGTAGACGTAGCGCAGATCGGCCTTGTCCACGCCCATTCCGAAGGCGATGGTGGCCACCACGGTCAGGTCCCCCGAGGCCATGAAGGCCTCCTGCACGGCCTCCCGCTCCTCCTGGGCCATGCCCGCATGGTAGGCCCGGGCCTCCACGCCGTGCTCCCGCAGCCACTGCGCCACGGTCTCGGCCGTCTTCTGCAAGGTGACGTACACCAGGGCCGCGCCCCTGGGTCTGCCGCGCAACCGCTCCAGGAGCAGCTGACGCCGCGTGGACGGCGTGGCCGCCGTGGCGCGAAGCTCCAGGTTGGGGCGGTAGAACCCCGTGTGGACCACGTCCGCCGGGTCCACCGCGAAGCCGCGCGCGATGTCCGCCGCCGTCTCCCGGTCCGCCGTGGCGGTGAGCGCCAGCACCCGCTCCACTCCCAGCTCCCGGGCCGTCCGCGCGATCTTCAGGTATTCCGGGCGGAAATTGTGTCCCCATTGGCTGATGCAATGGGCCTCGTCCACCGCCAGGAGCGACACCCGCACCCGCCGGATCACGCCAAGGAACCGTTCGTTGGAAAGCCGCTCCGGCGAGATGTAGAGGAGCTTCAACTCCCCGGCGCGCAACCTGCCCAGCACGTCCCGCGCCTGCTGCGCGTCCAGGCTCGAGTCGTAGCGCGCCGCCGGGAGGCCCCGAGACGTGAGGAAGTCCATCTGGTCCTTCATCAGCGCCAGCAACGGCGACACCACCAGCGTCACGCCCGGCAGCAGCAACGCCGGCAACTGGTAGCAGAGGCTCTTGCCGCCACCCGTGGGGAAGATCGCCAGCACGCTGCGGCCGGACAACAGCCGGGCGACCGCCTCGGCCTGGCCCGGGCGCAGGCTCTCGAACCCGAACGACTCCCGCAGGAGCGTCAGCGCGGCTGGCGGCAGGGGAGGGGAGGAGGCAGGCATGGGCGTGTCCTCGTGGCTGTTGAGGTGGAGCAGCGGGCGTGCGAGCGGGGGAGGGAGGCCTCCGGCGGCTGGAGAGGGCGCTGCCCTCTCCAGACCTCTCCCGCCGGGGCTCCGCCCTGGACCCGCTGGGGGGATGATCCCCCCAGACCCCGCAATTGCTTCGCGGGCTTCACCGGCTACGCCGTCGCGCCCGGTGAAGCCCGCGAAGCGGAGCGGGATTCCATAAGGGCGTAGCCCTTTGGCCGCCGAAGGCTTCTTCAACGGCCAACCTGTCGCTCGCCTCGGCGCCCGCCCGTCTAAACGTCCTGCAGCGGCTGTCCCAGCGCCTTTTCGATCCTCTCCCGCACGGCCTTGGCGCGGTTCTCGCCGCGTGTGAGGCTCTCCAGGCGTTCGGGGTTGTCCTTCCAGGTGTTCTTCCAGATGCTGTAGCGGTCCTCGATGGAGACGCGGTTGGTGCGGCGGTAGCTCTTGTCCGCGATGTAGACCACCTCGGCCTCGGTGATGGGCTCGTCCGGGGCTGGGGTGCGTCCGCCCAGGCGGGTGTGCACTTCCACCACGGCGGCGGTGGAGTGGTAGTCCAGGGCGCGCAGGAGTTCCGCGCCGGAGCGGTCGTGGTCGGGGTGTCCCTTGCGGATGTCGTGGAGGATGGCGGCGGCCTCGATGAGTTCCAGGTCGAGGGCGAGGCCGCGCGCGTTGAGGTTTTGTCCGATGGCCATGGCCAGTTGGGCCACGGCCAGGGAGTGCGCCACGCGCTGCGGGTTGTCGCACTGGTGGCTCTGGAGCAGTTCGAGGGAGTCGTTGCGGTTGGGGATGCGCATGGTGATGGCTCAGGCCAGAAGGGCTTTGGCGAAGTCTTCGCCGGAGAAGGGCCGCAGGTCTTCCATTTTCTCGCCGAGTCCCACGAAGGTGATGGGGATGGAGTGTTCCAGGGCGATGCCCACCACCACGCCGCCCTTGGCGGTGCCGTCGAGCTTGGTAAGGACGATTTCGTCCACGCCCACGGCTTCGTTGAAGAGCTTGGTCTGGGAGAGGGCGTTCTGGCCGGTGGTGGCGTCCACCACCAGGATGGTGCGGTGGGGCGCGCCGGGGTGTTTCTTGCCCAGGACGCGTTCTATCTTCTTGAGTTCTTCCATGAGGTTGGCCTTGGTGTGCAGACGCCCGGCCGTGTCCAGGAGCATGAGGTCGCAGCCTTCGGCCAGACAGCGTTCCATGGCTTCGAAGGCGACTGCGGCGGGGTCGGCGCTTTCGCCCTTGGAGAAGAAGGACGCGCCCACGCGATTGGCCCAGATCTGAAGCTGTTCGATGGCGGCGGCGCGGAAGGTGTCGCCCGCGGCGATGAGCACCTTGCGGCCCTGCATCTGGGCGCGGTAGGCCAGCTTGGCGATGGTGGTGGTCTTGCCCACGCCGTTGACGCCCACGATCATCACCACTTCGGGCGGGTTGACGGCCTTGATGGTCCTGGGGGCGCGGAAGATCTGGGCGAGCTCTTCGCGCAGGATCTCCTTGAAGCCGGAGGGCTCGGTGACGCCGGCCTTGCGGGCGCGGTTCTTGAGCTGTGCCAGGAGCTTGCCCGCCGGCTCGAAGCCCACGTCGGCCATGATGAGGATTTCCTCCAGCTCTTCCCAGAAGTCTTCGTCCATCTTGTCGTGGGAGGAAAGCAGGCCGTCGATGCGCGCGGCGATCTGCTCGCGGGTCTTGGCCAGGCCTTCGGAGAGCTTGAGGAAGAGTCGTGAGCGTTCGTCCTCCTCATCTTCAAGTTCCAGGGCCAGGGCGAGGCGGTACTGGAGTTCGGAGCGGAACTCCTCCACTTCTTCATAGCCCATGTTGGCGAGCCACTTTTCGAAGCGGGCGATGAAATCGTCGGCTTCGGCGGCAGGGGCCTCCAGGCAGGTGAAGAGGAAGCGCAGGCGCTGCCACAGTTCGGGCCCCGCCCCGTTCACGTCCTGCAGGACGATGGCGAGCCAGACGGAGAGCCTGGGCTCGGCCTGGCGCAGGGCGAGGGTGAGTTCCTTCTGCCAGTCCTCGCTGACCAGGTGCGCGGTGGGAGGGGCGTCGGAATCGACGGCCGGCCGGGGTGCCGACGCCTCGGCCTGGGCGGGTTCGGCGTCGGCCGGCCGCGAGGCGTCCGGCTGGACGTCGGGCTGCGGGGCGGCGTCATCCCCGGTCTGCTCGGGGGCTGCGGCCTCGGCGGGCAGTTCGCTCTTCTTGCCGCCCAGCCAGGAGGTGATCTTGGAGAAGAAGCCCATGGTGTTCCTTGATGAAGAGGGTGACGGCGACCCCGGCGGTGGCCGGAGAGCCTTTGAGCTTGAAATCCCTTCCTTATACTCTGGAATGGGTCGTTTCTTCAAGTGGCCATCCGGAGTCCTTCGGCGTTCCGCCTAGCGGACCAGTAGTCCTCTTGCGGAAATGCTTGCCCGCAAGCCGGAATTTGGGATAAGCGAAAGTCATGAAACGCACGAAAATCACGGAACTGCTGTCCGCCCGCGAGGGCAGGGAGCAGGTGCTGGTCAAAGGGTGGGTGCGCACGCGCCGCGACGCCAAGGACTTCTCCTTCCTGGAGATCAACGACGGCTCCTGCCTGGCCAACATCCAGGCCATCGTGGACACCTCGGCCCAAGGGTACGATGGGGTCAAGGAGATCGGCACGGGCGCGAGCGTGGCCGTGCAGGGCGCCCTGGTGGCCTCGCCCGGCAAAGGTCAGGCGTGGGAGGTCAAGGCCACGGCCGTGGAACTGATCGGCGCGGCCGACCAGGAGACCTTCCCCCTCCAGAAGAAGCGCCACTCCGACGAGTTCCTGCGGGCCATCGCGCACCTGCGGCCGCGCACCAACAAGTTCGGGGCCATGTTCCGCATCCGCTCCGAGCTGGCCCTGGCCATCCACAGGTATTTCCAGGAGCGCGGCTTCTTCTACCTGCACACGCCCATTATCACGGGGTCGGATTGCGAAGGCGCTGGCGAGATGCTGCGCGTGACGGCCCTGGACCCTGGCAAACCACTGGGGCCCGAGGGCGTCAAAAACGACTTCTTCGGCAAGGACGCCTTCCTCACCGTCTCGGGGCAACTCTCGGCCGAACCCTTCGCCCTGGCCCTGGGCGACGTGTACACCTTCGGCCCCACCTTCCGGGCCGAGCCATCCGACACCGCGCGCCACGCGGCCGAGTTCTGGATGGTGGAGCCCGAAATGGCCTTCGCCACCCTCCAGGACAACATGGACCTGGCCGAGGACATCCTCAAATACTGCATCCGGGCGGTGATAGAGCGCAGGGGATCAGACCTGGAGCTCTTCGCCAAGTGGGTGGACACCACGCTCATGGCCACGCTGGAGCGGCTGGTGAGCGAGCCTTTCGAGCGCATTCCCTACAGGGAGGCGGTGGAGATCCTGCGCAAGGCCCCGCGCTCCTTCGAGTACGAGGCGGCCTTCGGCAAGGACATCCAGACCGAGCACGAGCGCTACCTGGCCGAGGAGCACTTCAAGAAGCCCGTGATCGTCTACGACTATCCCAAGGACATCAAGGCCTTCTACATGCGCCAGAACGATGACGGCGAGACCGTGGGGGCCATGGACGTGCTCGTGCCGCGCATCGGTGAGATCGTGGGCGGCAGCGCACGCGAGGAGCGCCTCTATCGCCTGGAGGCGCGCATCGCCGAGATGGGCCTGGCCGCCGAACACTACCAATGGTATCTGGACACGCGCCGCTTCGGCACGGCCCCGCACGCGGGGTTCGGCCTTGGCTTCGAGCGCCTGGTGATGCTGGCCACCGGCGCCACCAACATCCGCGACGTGATCGCCTTTCCGCGCACCTACAAGCACCTTGAATTCTAGGGACACGCATCCCTGTTCAGACGCCCGGGACCGGCAACAAGCCGCTCCCGGGCGTTTTGCGTGGGCCGGGCAGGGGGGAGGAGGGCGTCTCCAGGTGAAAATAAGGCGCCCGACGACCCCGTGCGCCTGTGTCGGGCGAGGTGTCTGGAGGCGATGCCCGAGGACCGTATCGTCGAAAGAGCGTCTGAAGCGGGAAAGAACGGTTGGAAAGCAGCCGTTAAGCATCGCGACGTCTCAACTTAATATTATAAATAACAGCATGTTAGCCGATGATGGTGAGAAAATGCACAGGAAGTCTCAAAAAGTCGTTGACGTTTGCCCCTGTGGCCCGTAAAAGCCCCCTTCTGCCTGACGGGAGCAACGTTCACGACGGGCGGAGACGGAAACGATCTTTATCAGCCAAGTATGAGTAAGGGACGGCGACGCATCGTTTGAAGCGTTGCATGACGGACCGACC